>LIBV01000038.1 GCA_001438335.1 Pelagibacteraceae bacterium BACL5 MAG-120820-bin39 | reverse complement strand
GATGCAATTAAACCATTAGAAGATAGATGGTCAAAATTTATCCCAAAAAAAGATCAAGATTTAATAAAACACTCTAAAGATTTTGGATATTTTAACATGGAAGTTAACAGTAATTGGAAATTAGCTATAGAAAATTATTGTGAGAGCTATCATTTGCCTTGGGTACATCCCGAACTCAATAGAGTTTCAAATATAAAAGATCACTATCATATTGAAGACCCACAAGATACTTTTTCTGGTCAAGGTAGCAATAAATATAGTCAACAGTTTGATGGTAATAAAAAATTTGAATGTTTTCCTAATTGGCCTAGTGATTTACATCATAACTCTGAATATGTTTCATTATTTCCAAATGTGATGCTTGGCATACATGTAGATCATTATTACGCATTTTGGTTAGAACCTTTAGCTAATAATAAAACTAGAGAACATTTTGAGATGTATTATGTTGGTGATAAAAGTGCTTCAAGTGAAGACTTAAAAGAAATGCGAGAAAAAAACTTTAAATTTTGGCAAGAAGTAATGAACGAAGATGTGAATGCAATTGAGGGTATGCAAGAAGGAAGAAATTCGCCAGCATATAATGGTGGAAATTTTTCTCCAGTAATGGATACTCCAACATTAATGTTTCATAAATGGGTAGCAAATAATTTAAGTAAATAGAGGTAAATTTTATGAAAAAAAACTTAATAGATCGTTTAAATAATGGCCCGATCATGTGTGCTGAAGGATATCTTTTTGCTATGGAGCGAAGAGGGTATCTGTCAGCAGGTGCTTTTGTTCCAGAAGTAGTATTAGAACATCCAGAAGTAGTCACCCAATTACATCGAGAATTTATTCGAGCAGGTACAGATATTGTTCAAGCTTTTACTTATTATGGTCATAGAGAAAAATTAAGAATTATAGGAAAAGAGGAATTACTGGAACCTCTTCAAAAAAATGCTTTAAAAATTGCAAGGGACGCAGCAAATGAATTTAAAGATTTAGATCTCCTAGTTTGTGGTGATGTAGCTAATACAAATATTTTTGATCCAGGAGACAAGAATAGTTCACTAGCATGTCAAAAAATGTTTGAAGAACAAGTAGGTTGGGCAAAAGAAGCAGGCGTTGATTTCGTGATAGCTGAGACAATTAATTGGACTGAAGAAATGAAGATTGCACTTAAGGCTATAAAGGATGCAGGATTAATTGCAGTTTGTAATTTTGCAATTCCAAGAGGAGATAAGACAAGAGAGGGTCATAGTGCAGAAGATGCTTGTAAAATGATGGAAGACCTTGGCGCAGATGTTGTGGGTTTAAATTGTTATCGAGGGCCCAAGATGACAATGAAATTATTAAAAAAAGTTAGAAAAAAAGTTTCTTGTCATGTTTCTGGTTTACCTGTTCCTTATAGAACAACAGAGGAGGAACCAGGTTTTTTAAATATTACTGATCATGGCTGTGATTGTATTCCAGGTGGGAATGCTTTTCCTGTCGCTTTGGACAATTTACTTTGTAATAGATATGAAATGGCGGAATTTGCAAAAGATTGTGTAGCAAATAAAATTAATTTTATAGGGATATGTTGTGGTGCTGAGGCTCATCATGTCAGAGAAATGTCCGTTGCAATTGGTAAAAAACCAATTTCAATGAAATATATGCCAGATATGAGCAAACATTTTCATCATGGTACAGATAGTTCTTTAAAAACTATCAATAAAAAAATAAAATATTGATAATGCAGTTTAATGGTATTTATACAGCCTTAATCACACCATTTAATCAAGACTTTTCTATTAATGAAAAAGCATATGCAATTCTTATTGATAAAATAATTGCTGAGGGAGTTCATGGAATAGTGTTAGCTGGCTCTACAGGAGAAAATTACTCTCAAACGCTAGAGGAAAGAATTCATCTAATTAATGTGACTGCAGAGTTAATTAATAAAAAAGTAAAATTAATAGTAGGCACTGGTGGAATTTTAAGAATTGAAGACTCAATTATTTTAGGTAAGAAAGCAAAAGAAGTTGGAGCTGATGCTATTATGATTTCTTCACCACCTTATTCTGTGCCCACAAGTAAAGAAAATGCTTTAAGTTCACTTGCAATTGATAGAGCAACAAATTTACCAATCTTACTTTATAATTACCCTGGAAGAACCTCGGTCAATATGGATAAAGAATATTTAGATATAATTAGTGAGTCTAAAAATTTTTGTGCAATAAAAGAGAGCTCAGGAGAAATTCAAAGAATAGATTTTTTAATGAAAAATTATCCAAATATAGATCTTTGTTGTGGAATGGATGACCAAGCTTTTGATTTTTTTAAAGCAGGTTCTAAAAGTTGGGTCTGTGCTGGTAGTAATTTTGCTGCTAAAGCACATATAAAATTATGGAACACATGTGTAATTGAAAAAAATATTGAAAAAGGAAAAAAAATTTGGGATGCAATGAAACCATTAATGACAAACTTAGAGCAAGGTGGAAAATTTATACAATCCATAAAATATGGTGTTGATTTAAAAGGTATTGAAGCTGGACCTCCTCGATCTCCTTTACTGTCTTTGGATGATAAAGAAAAAAATGATTTAGCAAATGTAATTAATAAGATGAATAAAGAAATTAATCTGATTGATTAATGAATAAAGTTATAAAAGCTAAAAGATTACCTATAGATCCAGGCCCAGCCGCATGGAGAGAAATTTTACCAAAACAAAAAAGATATCTAGATCTTGAAAATACTATTTCAGCAGATTGGCTAATTATTGGAGGTGGGTTTACAGGTTTATCGGCAGCTAAAAGATTATGTGAGTTAGCCAACAATGATAAAATCATTTTAATTGAGGCAAGTGAAATTGCAGCTGGACCAGCAGGTAGAAATTCGGGGTTTATGATTGATCTGCCACATGAATTAGGTTCTGGAAGTTATCAAGATACGATCGAAAGAGATAAATTACATGTAAAATTAAATAGATATGCGCTTAATTTTGCAAAAAATTCGTCTAAAGAATACGACATGCCAAAAGAAGCTGCTGATCCTGTTGGGCGAATTAATAGTTATGTGAATATAAGTGGTGAGAAACATAATCATGAATATTCAAAACATTTAGATCAATTAGGTGAAACATATGAAAATCTTTCAGCAAAAGATATGAAAGATATCACAGGATCTGATTTTTATAGTGGGGGACTATTTATGCCAGGATGTTTAATGTTACAGCCGGCTTTATATATTAGTAAACTTGCCGAGGGGATTTCAAATCAATACCAAAAAAATTTTAAATTATATGAACACACACCAGCTTTAGAATTAAAAAATAACATCGATGAATGGATAGTTAAAACTCCAAAAGGATCAATTAAAACTAAAAAAATAATAATGGCTGTAAATGGACATGTAGAGTCATTTGGTTTTTTTGAAAAGCGGTTAATGCATGTATTTACTTATGCCTCTATGACAAGAAAATTAACTGAGACAGAGCAAAAAACTTTAGGTGGAAAATCTAGCTGGGGTATCACCCCATCTGACCCAATGGGATCTACTTTGCGAAGAATAACTGGCATTAGTGGAGATAGAATTCTTATTAGAAATAGATGGACTTTTAATCCAACATTAGAGGTTTCAGAAAATAATGTCCAAAAATTTGGTAAAGATCAAGATGAGAGCTTTAAAAAAAGATTTCCAATGATTCCTGATGTTACCATGGAATATAGATGGGGTGGGAGATTGTGTTTATCGCTTAATTCTGTCCCAGCATTTGGAGAAGTGGATAAAAATGTTTTTTCTGCATGTTGTCAAAATGGAATTGGTACAGCAAAAGGTACTTTAGCAGGTATTGGTGCTGCAGAACTTGCTTTAGGTTTAAATTCTGAAATCGTAAAAGATATGAGTTCTTATGATAAGCCAAAAAAATTACCTCCATCACCAATTTCAACCATTGGAGCTAGAACAGTTATAAAATGGAGAGAATTTAAAGCAAAAGCTGAGCTTTAAAGTCTAGTAATTTTTTAAATAAAAGTTAAATAAATATTATGAAAATTATTTTAATTATGGGATTACCAGGGTCTGGTAAAACAACTTTAGCAAATGAGCTTGCGCCACTATTAAATGCTAAAAGATTAAATGCAGATGAAGTAAGAAAAGAAGCGAATGATTGGGATTTTTCAGAAGATGGACGTAAGCGACAATCTAAGCGAATGGCTGAATTTGCTATTAAATTAAAAGAAGAAGGAAATTTTGTTGTAGCAGATTTTATTTGCCCCACACCTGAAGCAAGAAGGTTATTTCCTGCAGATTATATTATTTGGGTTGATACTATTAAAGAAGGAAGGTTTGACGATACAAATAAAATGTTTGTTAAACCGGATAAGTTTGACTTTCAGGTGACCACACAAGATGCTAAAAATTGGGCATCAAAAATTATAAAGGAGATCAAATAATGGCTTATCAATGGGACAATAAAAAACCAACAGCTCAAATGCTAGGAAGATGGCAACCTTTTCATGATGGTCATTATACTTTGTTTAAAGAAATTATTAAAAAAACTGGACAAGTTTGCATACAAATACGTGATGTTCAGGGTGTAGATGACAACCCTTTTGATTTCGATACGGTGAAGAAAAATATTGAAGAAAGATTAAACCCTGAATTTGAAGGTCAGTTTAAAGTTATATTGGTACCAAATATTACTAACATTTGTTATGGTAGAGGTGTTGGTTATAAAATAGAGGAAATTGTGCTAACTGAAGAAATTCAAAAAATTTCTGCAACTAAAATTAGGGCCAAGATGCGTGAAGAAGGAAAGTTAAAATAAATTAAAAGTTTTAAATCAATTTAACTGATTAATATGATTAGCAATATTAAATTAAAAAAATTAAATAATGGTATTGCACTAATCATCATAGATGAGCCTCAAACTTATAATGCTTTATCATTTAAAAATTTAAATGATTTAATAATAACTTTTAAAAAATTAGATAAAGATAAAAACATAAAGGTAATCATTGTAGAAGGCGCAGGAAAAGGTTTTAGTGCCGGTCACAATTTAAAAGAAGTAAAAAGTTTAAAGAAAAAAAATAAATATCAAAAACTTTTTAATCTATGTTCTAAATTAATGTTGCAAATTGTAGAAGGAAAAAAACCAGTAATTGCTAAAGTTCATGGCGCAGCATTTGCGGCAGGATGTCAGTTGGTTGCGAGTTGTGATCTAGCGTATAGCGCTAATGATGCGGTATTTGCAACACCAGGTGTCAATATAGGACTTTTTTGTAGTACCCCAATGGTTGCTGTTAGCCGAAAAATTAATCGAAAAACTATGATGCAAATGCTGTTAACTGGTGAACCAATTAAAGCAGATTATGCGAAACAAATTGGATTAATCAATAATTGTTATCCAAAAAAGAAATTAGACAAAGAGGTTTTAAAAATTGCAAAATTAATAGCTTCAAAATCTAACTTAACTATTAAAATCGGTAAAGAGGCATTTTATAAACAATTAGAATTACCGTTAAGAAAAGCTTATAGCTACACTAGCAAAATGATGACCATGAATATGATGGCGATGGATGCTAAAGAAGGTATCTCAGCTTTTTTGGAAAAAAGAAAACCTGTTTGGAAAAATAAATGATTTTAAAAAGTAAAAAAAACTTATTCATAATTATTTTTATAATTTTAGGTATGTTATTAGTTTTAAAATTTAGAGATCACAATTTTCAAAGAGCAGTAGAAGCTTGCGTCGCTGGCAGCAAACAGTTAGCAACAATTACAGATTTAGATGCTGCAAAAAAGTTTTGTGAAGAGCAAATCTCAAAAAAAGATTAGTAAATGGATAATTTAAAAATAATTTTAGAAAAGTATAAATCAATCGCCATGATAGGTGTCAGTAAAGATCCAAAAAAACCGTCAACTATTGTTATGAAATATATGCAAGAATACGGCTTTAAAGTTTATCCTGTTAATCCTTCAGTTAAAGGACAAAAAATTTTAGGTGAAGATGTTTATGAAAAGTTAACTGATATAAAGGCAGACGTGGGGATAGTAAATGTATTTAGACCCTCAGTAGAAGCAGAAAAAATCGCTGAAGACACTGTAAAAATTGGTGCTAAGGTTTTATGGCTACAACTTGGTATAAAAAATGATAAAGCAAAAGAAATTGTTGAATTAAATAATATTGAGTATGTACAAGACAGATGTACAAAGATGGAATATCAAAAAAATTTTTTAAAAATGAGACAAGCATTTCCAGTATTACAAAGTTAAATGAATATAATTAATTTTACACCAGTATCAGCTTTTACCGGAGGAGTGATAATAGGTTTAGCAGTGGTGGTATTTTTTTTATTAAATGGTCGGTTAGTAGGGATCAGTGGTATCGCAAGTAATGCACTTACTGAAAAAAATAATAGATTTGATAATTTTTTATTTTTAGTAGGTCTTATAATTGGTCCTATCTTATATACTTTGTTTACTAGCAAGCAAATCAGTGTCACTATTTCTAGTTCATATACACTATTAATTATTGCTGGTTTATTAGTCGGATTAGGAACCAGAATAAGTGGTGGATGTACAAGTGGCCATGGAATTTCTGGTATTGGTAGATTTTCTCTAAGATCAATTATTGCAACTATAACTTTTATGATCGTTGGAATAATAACTGTTTTTGTAAAAAATTTAATATGAATAAATTAGTATCTTTAGTTTCTGGTATAATTTTTGGAATTGGGTTGGTAATTTCTGAAATGATTAATCCTGCAAAAGTATTAGGATTTTTGGATTTATTTGGATACTGGGATCCATCATTAGCTTTTGTAATGATTGGAGCTCTTGTTGTATCATCTCCTATGTTTCATTTAATCAAAAATAACAAAAAACCTTTATTTGCAGAAAAATTTGACTATTCAAATAATAAAAATATTAACACAAAATTAATTGTTGGATCAGCACTGTTTGGTGCTGGATGGGGTCTTGGAGGCCTATGTCCAGGTCCAGCCATATCATCAATTGCTCTCTTCAATGTTTATTCTATTGCATTTGTGATATCTATGTTTATTGGTTTTTATATTGTAAAAGTCTTAAACTTCAGTGCCACTAGATAAAAAATAAAATTTATATTTTCTTCAACCGCGTATAATATTAATTCATGAACAGAATATCAAAATTTTTTGATGATACTCTTTTAGATTTAGGTCGCCAATTTAAATGGAGTTATTTACCGCCCTTAATGGTTTATGTAGCGGCAGGTATTTCAGGTTTAACTGGAATTGTTGGAACTTTTTTTGTTAAAGATTATTTAAATTTATCAGCAGCATTTCTTGCAGGCCTTGGTTTTTGGGCTGGGATACCTTGGGCTTTAAAAATGCCACTAGGACATCTGGTTGATCTTATTTGGAATAAAAAAAACTATATGGTTTATTTTGGGGCTTTTTTAATATCAATCAGTTTATTGATTATGTATGGATTAATTATTCATACAGAGGAATTAGCTCTAATATTTTCAGTCGAAAAATGGTTTGTAATTAGCGTTATACTAGCTCCTGTAGGTTATGTTATTCAAGACGTAGTTGCTGATGCAATGACTGTTGAAGCTGTACCACTTACTGATGAAAAAGGTAAAGATTATACTAAAGACCAAATCAAATTAATGCATACAACCATGCAAACTTTAGGTCGATTTGCAATAATTGGTGGGACAGTATTAGTAGCACTAGCAAATGTAATTTTATTTAGAGATGTTGACAATCTAGAACAAGCAGAAAAAATAAATCTTTATGGTTCAATTTACATTTATGCATTAATTATCCCTCTCGTATCTGTTTTGGGAGTAATTCTAGGAAGTTATTTAAAAAAAAAAAGAATTAATGATTTAAGAATTCAAGGCTTGGAATATAAAGATGAGCATAGCACTCAAAAAACTGAGATCAATTGGTGGATTTTAGGTGGTAGTCTTATCTTTGTAATCTTTACATTATCAGTTGGGTCTTTAAATCTACCTTTTGCACAAGAGATTGTGTTCATTGGATCAGTTATTATTATTCTTTTTTTAATGTTTAAGCTCATAAAGGAGCTACCCAAACATTTAAGACTAACTATTGTTGGGACAGCTGTAATTATTTTTATATTCAGGGCTATGCCTGGTCCAGGCCCAGGTTTAACTTGGTTTGAAATAGATGTTCTAGAGTTTAACGAGCAATTTTTTTCAATTTTATCGTTACTTGCTTCGATTTTAACTTTGGTTGGCATAGTTATGTTGAGACCATTTATGGCTAAAAATTCAATTGCCAAATTAATAGTTGTATTAAGTATTGCTGGAGCAATATTGTTTTTACCAAGTGTTGGAATGTATTATGGGTTTCATAATTGGACAGCCTCACTTACTGGAGGTGTGGTAGATGCAAAATTTATAGCAATTATTAATACTGCTTTAGAGTCACCATTAGGACAAGTCTCAATGATCCCATTGTTAGCATGGATTGCTAAAAATGCACCCACACATTTAAAAGCAACTTTTTTTGCTGTTTTTGCATCTTTTACAAATTTGGCTTTATCGGCAAGCTCACT
>LIBV01000037.1 GCA_001438335.1 Pelagibacteraceae bacterium BACL5 MAG-120820-bin39 | reverse complement strand
GGAAATTTAATTTTTGCACCTTTTAATCCTATTGGAGCAGTAGCATGAACATAGCCTTCTAAAATTTTATATTTTACACCTAGTCTTGCTAATGCTTTTAAATGAATATCAACAGGTCTAGTGCCAATAGCACAACCTCCTGGAAGAGAAACTTTAGCAGAACCAAATTTAGCAAGTAAGGGGCCTAAGACTAAAATCCCTGCACGCATAGTTTTGACTAAACTGTAAGATGCAAATTTTTTTGTTTGTCTTGTATTGTCAATTATTAGTTCTTTATTCTTATATTTAATTTTAGAACCTAATGACTCTAATAAGTTTTTCATTGTTTCTATGTCTCGAACCAATGGAAGATTTCTTAATAGGATTTTTTTATTAGATAACAAAGTGGCTGCTAAAATTGGTAAGGAAGCATTTTTAGAACCAGAAATTTTTATTTGACCTTTGAGCTGACTTGCTCCAAAGACCTCTAGCTTTTGCATTTTTAAACTTTAGGTAAGGTTACCCCAGTTTGACCCATGTATTTTCCATTTCGATCAGCATAGGTTACTTCTGGCTTTTCGTTTCCTTTTAAGAAAATAAACTGTGCAACTCCCTCGTTTGCATAAATTTTTGCAGGCAGAGGTGTTGTATTAGAAAACTCTAATGTTACATAGCCTTCCCAGCCTGGTTCTAGAGGTGTTACATTGACAATAATTCCACATCTTGCATAAGTGGATTTTCCTAAACATATAACCAGAACATCATCTGGAATTTTAAATTTTTCGACAGTTCTTGCGAGAACAAATGAATTAGGTGGAATGATACATTCAGATACATTTTTAGTTACAAAATTTGTTGGTTTAAAATTTTTTGGGTCGACTATTTCAGAGTTAACATTAGTAAATATCTTAAATTCCTCAGCAACTCTTGCATCGTAACCAAAAGAAGAAAGTCCATAAGATATACTATCTCCTCTGACTTGCTTTTCTTCAAATGGAGAAATCATACCTTGCTCCTTGGACATTTTTCTTATCCACTTATCTGAAAGAACTGACATTATTTATTTTTCTTCTTAATCTTTTTTTGAAAAAGTTTTCTTTTTTTTAAATTTTTTCTAAGAGCCAAACTTAGCCGCTCATTTTTATCTTTAGTGGTCATTCTTTATTTGGATTTGTCAAAAAGTCTAACGTTATAGGTTTAGAAGCATCTAACGGTTGTTCTTTAGGTTCTTCTTTTTTCGGACCTTCTTTAGCTAAACGCTTAGCTCTTTTTTCAGCAAGCTTTTTTTCTCTTTTAGCTTGCTTCTCCATCAGCTTGTTCCCTTTAGTAGATTTATAATCGTAATGAATGCCCATAAAATTTCCTCAGGTGTATATAAATCATATTTACAAAAAAATTAAGGCAATATTTTGAAAAAAATGCTGTATTATCAATAAAATAGTAAAAGAACTTAACTGCTCCTGTAGTTAAATGGCATAACAAGTCCTTGGTAAGGACTAGTTCCCTGGTCAGTACAGGGTGGGAGCACCATAATTATTTTTTATAAAATAATTCTCTGACAAAAATTGTTATTATAATTAATACTCCAAAAGCAATAAGTGGGATGTAAATATTTGGAGAAAAAATTATATCTAATATTTTGGGTGCTTCCATACTTTGCTGAATAACCTTCTCGAGCCCCATAGCTACCGATGTTGCTAAAAAAATTTGTGGAATCATTCCTAAAAATGTTGCCCAAAAAAAGTTAGATATTTTTACATTAAAGATACATGGTAAAACATTTGCTATTGCAAATGGAATTCCTCCAACAAATCTGAAAACTAGTAAATAAATAAACTCTGATTTTTTAAATTTAATTTCTAAATTTTTAAATCGATTAAGAAACTTTTCACGAATTAAATCTTTAAAAAAATAATTTGCAATTATATAAAGTAATGTCCCACCAATACTCATTCCAAATATTAAAAGAGCAGTTCCTAACCAATTGCCAAACACAAATCCTCCAAACAAGATTATTGGAGCTCCAAAGCCACCTGCCAATGTCCAAACAACACAAAAGATGACAAACAAAACAGATAACATTATTAAATTAGAGTTTTTTAATTCAAAAAAAAAGTCTCTATTATTTTTTATAAAATCATAACTAGTAAGTTCTTGAAGGGTAAATTTTGAAAAAAAGAAATATAGAAATATGGAAATCAAGAGTAGGTAAAATAAACCAATAAATAATTTAATTTTTTTAGCTTTTTCCATTAATTACAATAGTAATTACAAAATCTTCTATTTGCTATTTATATATTTAATTACTATAAAGGGCGAAATTTAATAAAAATTTAACCACATTTTATGAAACGAACATATCAACCATCAAATATAAAAAGAGCTAGGAAACACGGCTTTAGAGCAAAAATGAAAACTAAAGGTGGAATAAAACTTTTAGCTAGAAGAAGAGCCAAAGGAAGAAAATCGTTAACAGTATCTGGTTAATTAAATGAAAAGCAAAATACTTGCTCTTTCAAATAACGAAGATTTCAAAAATTTACTCAAGAAAAAAAAGATATCCAATAAATTTGTTACTATTTTTTTTGGTAATTTAGCAAACAAAGATAATAAAAAATTAAATATAAGCTTTGTAACTAAAAAAAAGATTGGGAATGCTGTAAAAAGAAATAAAATTAAAAGAAGATTAAGAAATATTCTTAATGAGGCAGTTAAAAAAATATCTGTAAATTTTAATTATTCATACCTTGTTATTGCTAAGCCAACTATGTTAAACAATGACTATACAAATATAAAAGAAACTTTATTTCAGGATTTTGAAAAAATTAGGTAATGAATATTTTAACTCGTATTTTAATTGTTCTAATTAAAGGATATAAATTAATAATTAGTCCTTACCTTGGTCCATCTTGCAGATATTTACCAACTTGCTCTGAATACAGTATTGAAGCATTAAAAACTTATGGCCTGTTAAAGGGTACCTTTATCAGCTTAAAAAGAATTTTATCCTGTCACCCAATTAAATTTTTAGGGGGTGGAGAGGGATTTGATCCAGTTAACAAAGAAATGAAAATTAAAAAATAATGGATACAAAAAACGTCATTGCAGCAATTTCATTATCAGCAGCTGTTATAATTATCTATTCACTTTTTTTTCAACCTGATCCAGCTACAATTAAAAAAAATTTAGCAGAACAAAATAAAGTTGAACAAACCACTGATGCACCGAGTTTAGAACAAAATGAAAATTTGGTGGAGGTCTCAAGAGAGGAAGCATTAGCTGAAAGTGATAGAGTACAATTTGAAAACAATAGTGTTATCGGTTCTATTTCTCTTAAAGGAGCAGCAATAGATGATCTTACATTTAAAGATTACCGCATCAGTCTTGATAGTGATGAAAGAGTAAAACTTTTAGCACCACGAAATATTCAAGATGGATATTTAGTTGAAAGTGGATTTGTAACTACAGATAAAAATATACAGATTCCAGATTCTGACTCGGTTTGGACCCTTGCAAGTGGGAGAAAATTAACCGATCAAACACCCATTAAATTACAGTGGACTAATCCTCAAGGTATTATTTTTGAAAAAGAAATATCTTTAGATGATCAATTTTTGTTCACCATTAACCAAAAAATTATCAATACTACTAATAAAAAATATGACTTTTACTCTTATGGCCAAATAATAAGAAACAAAACTCCTGAAATATCTAATTTTTATATTTTACATGAAGGCTTAATAGCTGATCTTGATGGCGAATTAATTGAAGAAGATTATGATGATATTCAGGAAAAAAAATTCAGCAAAACTGCACAAAATGGCTGGTTAGGTGTTGGCGATAAGTACTGGATAACATCATTAATCCCCCCAAGAGGTAAAGAATTTAAAACAACTTTTGATTATAAGAAAAAATACAGAGCAAATTTTGTATCTACCGAACCGTTAGAATTATCAGCAAATGGAACTATTCAGGAAGAGATACAAGTTATCGTAGCTGCTAAAAGAGTTAATGTAATTGATGGGTATGCTGAAAGTTTAAACATTAATAAATTTGATTTAGTTATCGATTGGGGCTTTTTATATTTTATTACTAAACCTTTATTTTTTGGAATTGATTATTTTTTCAATCTTTTAGGAAACTATGGCTTAGCAATTATCGCAATTACAATCTGTATCAGACTTGTATTTTTTCCACTTGCAAACTTTTCATTTAGAAGCATGGCGAAAATGAAAGCACTCCAGCCTGAAATGGCAAGACTTAAGGAGCTACACAAGGGTGATAAGATGAAATTGCAACAAGAAATGATGGGTTTATATAAAAAAGAAAAAGTTAATCCCATGTCTGGTTGCTTGCCTATACTAGTTCAAATTCCAGTATTCTTTGCTTTATATAAAGTGCTATTTGTTACGATCGAAATGAGACAGATGCCCTTTTATGGATGGGTTAAAGATTTGTCAGAGCGAGACCCAACTTCATTATTTAATTTATTCGGATTGTTGCCATATGATGTGCCATCATTTTTAATGATTGGTGCGTGGCCTATTGCTATGGGGGTTACTATGTTCATTCAACAAAAATTAAACCCAGCACCAACTGATCCAATACAGGCAAAAATATTTATGTTTTTTCCGTTATTCTTAACAGTAATACTTGCACCCTTCCCTGCAGGACTAGTGATTTACTGGACAGTTAATAACGTTTTAACTATGGCTCAACAAATCTTTATTATAAAAAGAACTAAAGTTAAAACTATTTAATGTTGCCCATTAAAGAAGAAGATTTAATCCAAATACTACCAGATAATGGTCCCTCTATTTCAGAAGTTAAACAGTATTTAGAAAAATATAATGATGAATACATTGTCATTAAATGTGGTGGTAGTGTTTTAGTTGATGATAAATTATTTCATATATTCATAGATGATATAGCCATATTAAATAAATTAGGTTTCATACCTGTCATTGTACACGGAGGAGGAAAAAGAATTTCTAACAAATTAAAAGAGGAAGGTGTTGAAAGCATCTTTATTAAAGGCCTTAGAGTAACTGATGATAAAACTATTAAAGTTGCTGAAGAAGTTTTAATTGAATTTAACAAAGAAATTGTTGAAGCATTAAAAGATAAAGAATGTAAGGCGCAAAGGATTACTTCAAAAGAAAATAATATTATTAGAGTTGTAAGAGAAAATGAAGAGTTAGGCTATGTTGGTATGCCTACTAAAATTGATTTAGATATTGTCAATAATATCGTTGAGACTAAACAAGTTCCGGTTATTGCACCTTTAGGATTAGATGAGAATGGTCAAACTTATAATATCAATGCAGATACTGCAGCAGGTTTTATAGCTAAAAAGCTTAATGCGAGAAGATTAATTATAATGAGTGATGTGGAGGGAGTACTTGATAAAAATAAAAAACTAATTCCAGAAATAAATAGTGAGACTATTAAAGAATTAATAGACGATGAAACTATCTCAGGCGGCATGATCCCTAAAATCAATAATTGCTTAGACGTAGCAAGTAATGGGGTTAAAGGTGTAGTAATAATTGATGGAAGAAAAGATCATTCAATTTTGTTTGAGCTTCTATCAGAGAAAGGTTCAGGAACTTTAATTAGACAATGAAAGATTTAACTGAAATAAAATATTGGATCTTTGATCTCGATAATACTTTGTACAGTGGTCAAACTAAAGTGTTTTCAGAAGTTGATAAAAAAATGTCCTCATTCATATCAAAAAAATTTGATGTTGATTTGATAAAGGCAAAAGAAATTCAAAAAAAATATTTTTATGAATATGGCACCACCCTTTCTGGTCTAATGAATCACGACAATATTGATCCTCATGAATTTTTAGAATTTGTTCATGACATTGATATTAGTTGGTTACCCAAAGATAAGGTTTTAAGAGAAGAGTTAATAAAGATTAAAGAAAAAAAAATAATTTTTACGAATGGCTCACATGCACATGTTGAAAATATTACAAAACAATTGGGCATTGATGGTCTTTTTGATGGCGCTTTTGATATAACTGATGCTGACTTTGTACCAAAACCACATTTAGATCCTTATGAAAAACTTATAAAAAAATTCAATATTATTCCAGATGAGTCAATTTTAATTGAAGATATTGCGCATAACTTAGAACAAGCAAAAAACTTAGGAATGAAAACTTGTTGGTTAGAAAATGATGAGCCTTTTGCAAAAAAAGATGCTGATAAGCCTTACATCGATTACAAGATTAATAATTTGCCTTCTTTTTTACAAAAAATTAATATATTAAAAAATAACTAAAAATTATTATGAATGAATTTGAAAATATAATTAACACAGCCTGGGATAATAGAGAAAAAGTTAGTAATAAATCTGACCCATCTATCATCGATGCAATTAAAGAAACGATTAAACTTGTCGATTCTGGCAAATTAAGAGTTGCAGAAAAAAGTGGTAAAGAATGGGTTGTTCATCAATGGATCAAAAAAGCAATTCTTTTAAGTTTTAGAGTTAATGAAATGCAAACATTATCAGGACCGTATGCAACTTGGTGGGACAAAGTTGGAGGTAAAACTGCTGGCTGGGGAAAAGATGAACATATGAAAGCAGGTTTCAGAATGGTTCCAAATAGTGTTGTAAGACATGGATCTTTTATAGGAAAAAATGTTGTCTTGATGCCATCGTTTGTAAATATTGGAGCTTATGTAGATGAAGGTACTATGGTTGATACATGGGTAACTGTTGGATCATGTGCACAAATTGGAAAAAATTGTCACCTTTCTGGAGGAGTTGGTATTGGTGGTGTACTTGAACCTATGCAAGCAAATCCTACAATTGTTGAAGATAATTGTTTTATTGGTGCAAGATCAGAAGTTGTTGAAGGAGTAATTGTTGGTGAAGGTTCAGTATTATCAATGGGTGTATTTATTGGTCAATCAACAAAAATTATTCACCGTAATACGGGAGAAGTTATTTATGGTAAAATTCCTCCTTATTCTGTTGTGGTTCCAGGAAGTCTTCCTAGTAAAGATGGCAAAGGACCATCACTTTACTGTGCTGTAATTATTAAACAAGTTGACGAAAAAACAAGATCTAAAACTTCAATTAACGATCTTTTAAGAGAATAGGTTTATGCCTTCTATCAATGAACTTGAATTGGCAAAAGAGCTAATCAAATTTCCAACAGTAACCCCTGTTGATGCGGGTGTGATGAGGTTTTTAGAAAAAACACTTAAATCGTTAGGGTTCAAAACAAAAATTTTAGAATTTAAAGAGAAGAACAGCAAGCCTGTTAAAAACCTTTATGCACGATTGGGCACTAAAGGTTTAAACTTTTGTTATGCTGGACATTTAGATGTTGTGCCTCCTGGAAATCTTAAAGATTGGACTGTAAATCCATTTAAACCCATAGTTAAAAAAGGACATCTTATTGGACGTGGAGCTAATGATATGAAAAGCTCTATTGCAGCATTTGTAACTGCTGTAAGTAACTTCACTAAAAACAATAATTTTAATGGTTCTATAAGTCTTTTAATTACCGGTGATGAAGAAGGTGTTGCAATTAATGGCACAAAAAAAGTTGTAGAATATTTAAAAACAAAAAAAGAAAAAATTAATTTTTGCCTAGTTGGAGAACCAACTAACCCTAACAAGCTAGGAGAAATGATAAAAATAGGTCGTAGAGGAAGTATGACTGGTCGATTAAAAATAATAGGTACTCAAGGTCATGTTGCTTATCCACATAGAGCCAACAATCCATCCACTATACTTGTAAAAATTTTATCTACTTTAAAAGCAATAAAGTTTGATAAAGGAACAAAAGATTTTCAACCTACTAATTTAGAAATTACTAAAATTAATATTGAAAACTCTGCTGATAATGTAATTCCAGGTGAGGCGAATGCTACGTTCAATATTAGATTTAATAATAAACATTCTTCAAGCTCAATTAAAACAAAACTAAATAAAATTTTTAATAAAATTACAAAACAAACTAAATCCAAATTTAATATTGAATATAGTGTTTCTGGAGAAGCTTTTTTGACTAAACCAAACTCTACTACATTTATGATTCAAGATGTGATTAAAAAAATTACAAAAGTAAAACCACAATTGTCTACGACTGGAGGAACTTCAGACGCACGATTTATTAGAAAAATTACTCCGTGTCTAGAATTTGGCCTAGTTGGTAAAACTATGCATAAAGTTGATGAGGCAGTTTCGGTGTCAGATTTAAAAAAATTAACCTTAATTTATTCTCAAATTTTAAAAAATTATTTCAAGTGAAAACAGGACTGATAACCTCAGACACTTATCAAAACCATAATACCGGCGAAGGTCATCCTGAAAAAATAGATCGTGTAACAAGTGTAATTGAAAATTTTAAAAAAATTAACAATAAACAATTAATTTGGAAAAAACCATCCAGCTTTGATAGCTCATTATTAGTTAAAACTCATAGCTTGGATTATATAAATTTTGTGGATCAATCTTTTCCAACTAATGGATTTACCTTTCTCGATGGAGACACAATAGTTTCTCCTGGTAGTAAAGATGCAACCAAAGATGCTGTGGGTTCAATTATTTCTGCTATAGATGGTGTACAAAATAAAGAATTTAAAAATGCTTTTTGCGCTGTAAGACCTCC
>LIBV01000036.1 GCA_001438335.1 Pelagibacteraceae bacterium BACL5 MAG-120820-bin39 | reverse complement strand
ACATCAACTACTGTTACATCTTTGCCTTTATATCTTCCTGGTAAAATAGATCCTCCATAGATAAATACACTTGGTACATTTAATCTAACCATAGCCATCATCAAACCTGGTAAGGATTTATCACATCCTGCTATACCCACTAAGGCATCATAACAATGACCACGAACTGTTAGTTCAGCTGAGTCCGCTATTACCTCTCTTGAAATCAATGAAGATTTCATTCCTTCATGACCCATTGCAATACCGTCGGTTACGGTAATTGTACAAAATTCTCTAGGTGTACCACCGTTAGCTCGAACACCTTTTTTAACTGATTGAGCTTGTCTCATTAAGGCAATATTGCAAGGAGCAGCTTCATTCCAAGTAGAAACAACACCAATAAATGGTTTGGCCACATCTTTTTCAGTTTCTCCCATTGCGTAGTAAAAAGATCGATGAGGAGCTCTGTCAGGACCTATTGATGTATGTCTACTCGGTAATTTATTTTTATTGAATTTTTTCATTATAAACTTTCTATGGTTAACGATATTTTTTTAATATCATTATCTAAATTATTATAATTAGTTTTTTCTTGATCAACAATATCTTTCGGAGCTCTATCAATAAATCCTTTGTTAGATAATCTCTTAGAAATACCATCAAGTTCTTTTTGATATTTTTCTTGTCTTTTCAACAAATTAGTTTTGATTAATTTTAAATCAACATCTCCATCAAAATAAACTTTGAAAATCTCACCAGATATAACCATCGATGCAGCAGGTTTGTTTAAATCATCTTTATAAAATTTATTTATTCGTCCTAATTTTTTTAAAATTACTTCATTCTCATTTATAAAATTTAAAGTTGTTTCATCCAGTAATTTAGTTGATATTTCAGTAAATGAACCCGGACTTACATTAAGTTCATTTTTAAAGGATCTTAATTCTGAAATAATGGTTATAATTTTTTGCACATCATTTGTAGACTGATCTTCAGATATCGAACCTTCTGGCCAATTAGTATGCATTAGATAATTTTGACCAGAATTATCAAACTTATTTTTAAGCCAGATCTCTTCTGTAACAAAAGGAATAAATGGATGAAGTATTACTAAAATTTGCTTAAATATATATGGCGCAATTAGCTTAATTTCATTTTTGGCTTTTTCATCTCAGAAAATAAAATAGTTTTTGCTAATTCTAGATACCAATCACAATAAGAATTCCATGCAAAACGATAAGCATTTTTAGCCGCTTCATCAAAACGATAATCTTTAACATTTTGTTCTATTAAACTCTTAACTTTAATTAATTCGTTATAAATCCATTTATTAATATTTAATGATATTTTTGGTGCATCATTTGTTGATGAAAAATCACAGTCATTGGTAATTAAAAAATTATTAGCATTCCACAATTTATTTAGAAAATTTCTATAACCTTTAACTCTATCTTCAGAAAGTTTTACATCAGTTCCAGGTGACGCCATAGATAACAAGGTAAATCTTAATGCATCTGCACTATATTTATTAATTAAATCCAAGGGATCAATTACGTTACCTTTTGACTTAGACATTTTCTGTCCTTTTTCATCTCTAACTAAAGCATGAACATATATATCCTTAAAAGGTTCTTTATCTAAAAACTCCATTCCAAACATCATCATCCTAGCAACCCAAAAGAAAATAATATCAAATCCAGTTACGAGTACTGTTGTTGGATAAAACTTTTTTAAATAATCAGTATCGTTAGGCCAACCAAGAGTTGCAAATGGCCATAAACCAGATGAAAACCATGTATCTAAAACATCAGGATCTCTAGTTAGCTCAACATTTTTTTTATAAAATTTTTTTGCATCAGTTTTTGCATCGTCCTCATTATAAGCAACAAAGATTTTATTATCAGGGCCATACCATGCTGGAATTTGATGTCCCCACCATAATTGTCTTGAAATACACCAAGGCTCAATATTGTTCATCCATTGAAAATAAGTTTTTGACCAATTATTAGGAAAAAAATTAGTTTTTTTTAAATTGACTATTTCTTTGGCTTTGATTGCTAATTTTTCTGCATCTACAAACCATTGGTCAGTAAGAAATGGTTCAATGATTGAGTTCGATCTATCTCCATAAGGAACTTTATTTCTAATATCTTCATCTTTAACAAAGAATTCTTTTTCTTTTAATTCTTTTATAATCTTTTTTCTTGCTTCAAATCGATCTAAACCAACATACTCACTAGGTGCATTATCGTTAATTTTACCGTCTTCAGTAAAGATATTGATGATTTCTAAATTATTTCTTTGACCAACTTCATAATCATTAAAATCATGGGCTGGAGTTATTTTTAAGGCCCCTGTTCCTTGCTCTGGATCAGCATAATCATCCTCTATTATTTTAATTTTTCTTTCGACTATTGGAATGGTTACAGTTTTTCCAACAAATTGTTTAAATCTATCATCTTTTGGATTTACAGCTATTGCAGTGTCGCCTAACATGGTTTCTGGTCTTGTAGTAGCAATAGTTATAAATTCATCACTGTTATCTATTGGATATTTAATATAATAAATTTTTGAGTTAACCTCTCTTTGATCAACTTCCAAGTCGGATATGGCAGTTTTTAAAACTGTATCCCAATTAACTAGTTTTTTTGCTTTATAAATTAATTCTTTTTTATGAAGATCAACAAAAACTTTAATTACAGATTTTGACAAATTTTCATCCATTGTGAAGGCGTTACGAGACCAATCACAAGAACATCCTAATTTTTTAAGTTGATTGATTATGATATCACCATATTGATTTTTCCATTCCCAAACTTTCTCAATGAATTTTTCTCTTCCAATATCATTTTTATTAACACCTTCTTTTTCAAGTTTTCTCTCAACAAGCGCTTGTGTTGCTATACCAGCATGATCGGTGCCTGGTTGCCAAAGTGTTTCATAATTATTCATTCTGTAAAAACGAATTAAAAAATCTTGAATGGAGTTATTAAGGGCATGACCCATATGTAAGCTACCAGTTACATTTGGAGGTGGTATTACAACTGAAAATTTTTTAGAATTACTTTTTGGTTTAAATAATTGATTGGATTCCCAATAAGCATAAATCTTATCTTCGACATCGGTATGTATATATTTATCGCTACTCATGAGTATTAAAAGTTTATAATTTAATAATCTAAATTAACAATAATCAAATTAGATCGTTATTTGATAGACTAATGTTAAATATTTTATATAAAAAGGTTTTTGTAACTATTTATCACTCATAATGGCAACGTGGCGGAATGGTTACGCAGAGGATTGCAAATCCTTGTATCCCGGTTCGATTCCGGGCGTTGCCTCCAAAAAAAAATCTTGTTTTAATGAAAAAAAAAAGTAAGTTGAGTTTTTTACATTCCTCGGTAGCTCAGTTGGTAGAGCAGTTGACTGTTAATCAATTGGTCGCAGGTTCGAGTCCTGCCCGGGGAGCCAAAATTATCCTACTTTTGAAATTCCAGCTACTGAAATTTGAATATTTTTATTAAATTTTAGTTTTTGATCAGAATTAAGTTCTGAATATAATTTTGCTAAAAAGTTATAATTAACATTCATATGTCCTTCTTGGGATTTTTCTAGATTGATCAGGTATTCAGAAAAATCTTCAAAAAAATAATTGATTGGTACTTTTAAATAATTTGAAAGTTGTAACAATCTTATTGAACTTACACCATTTGTACCTTTTTCATATTTTTGAATTTGTTGGAATGTGACGTTTATTGCTTTAGCAACTTTTGTTTGAGTTAAACCTAGTGCTAATCTTCTTAGTTTAAGTTTGTTACCCAAATGCTTGTTGAAATTATCTTCCATTAAGACCCCTCTTAATTAATTTAAAAATTGTATTGAACTAATTTATTTCTTTTAGATCAATAAAAAAATTTATTTATTTTAAAAAAAGACATCAAATGAAAAAAGCTGTCAAGTAATTGATTTAAAAAAAATTAATAATTAATTAACAAATATGCTTAAAATATTATAAAATTTGGCTTAAAAATAGCTTTGTTCTATCACTTTTAGGGTTTGCAAAAAATTCTTTAGTGTCAGCCTTCTCAACTATCATACCTTCATCCATAAAAATCATTTTGTCAGCTACTTCTTTAGCAAAACCCATCTCATGGGTTACCACGATCATTGTCATGCCCTGCTTTGCTAAATTAACCATAACATCCAAAACTTCTTTAATCATTTCTGGATCTAAAGCTGAAGTTGGTTCATCAAATAGCATAATTTTAGGTTCCATACATAGGGCTCTAGCAATAGCAGCTCTTTGTTGCTGTCCCCCAGATAATTGTCCTGGAAATTTATGTGCTTGGTCTACAATTTGAACTCTCTCTAAATGTTGTAACGCTATAGCCTCAGCATCTTTTTTTGGCATTTTTTTAACCCAGATAGGCGCTAAAGAACAATTATCTAAAATTGATAAATGAGGAAATAAGTTGAATTGTTGAAAAACCATTCCAACTTCAGCTCTGACATGTTCAATGTTTTTTGTATCTTCAGAAATTTCAGTTCCATCAACAATAATATTACCTTCTTGATGCTCTTCTAATCTATTGATACATCTAATAAGTGTTGATTTGCCTGAGCCAGAAGGACCACAAACAACAATTTTTTCTTTTGGTTGAACTTCAAGATCAATATTTTTTAAAACCTGAAAATCACCAAACCATTTATTTACATTGTTAATTTTAATTATTGCTTCTGACATTATCTATCTGTTTTAAATTTTAATTCTAATTTTTGACTATATTTACTCATACTGTAACAAATTATCCAGAATATAATACCAGCAAAAACATATCCTTCCATTGAAAAACCTAACCATTGTGGATTGGTTTTTGCAAGTCCTAACATTCCAGCAAGTTCTAACAATCCCACAACAAAAATCAATGGGGTATCTTTAACTAAAGCTAAAAAAGTATTGGCAATGCCTGGGATTACTAATTTTAAAGCTTGAGGCAAAATTACAAAAATATGCATTTTCCAGTAACCCATACCTAAAGATTTTGCAGCATCGTATTGTCCCCTAGGTAAAGCTTGTAAACCACCTCTTATAACTTCGGCCGTATAAGCAGCTTCAAATAATGTAATTGCGATAATTACTCTAATAAGTTTATCTACATATGTACCATCAGGTAAAAACATTGGAAACATAACAGCAGACATGAAAAGCACCGTAATTAATGGCACCCCTCTCCAAAATTCAATAAATATTATTGAAGTCCATTTTAACACAGGTAATTCAGATCTTCTGCCTAACGCAAATAACATTCCAATTGGAAAACAAAAAATTAAACAAAAATAAGATACTATAAAAGTAAGAGATAGACCTCCCCAAGCTCCAGTTTCAACCCATTCTAAACCAAATGAACCACCAGAAATCAAATAAAAAATTAATAGAAAAGAAATTATCGGAAGTAAAATTATATAATAAAAAGTTAAATATTTTTTAAGTTTAATTGGAAAAAATAACCCTGCCACTAACAACAGTAAAACTATAATAAATGTTAAATTAATTCTCCATTGTTCTGGGTTAGGATACATTCCATACATAAATCTATTAAACCAAACTTTAATATAAACCCAACAAGCGCCACTACCAGTGCAAGCCTCTTTCGTATCTCCAGAAAAGTTAGCATCAAGAATAAACCAATTTAATAAAGGTGGTACACAGAAAATAAGTAATATAATTATACTTATACTCAAAGCAGCATTAAAATTATTTGTATTAATATTTTTATTTAATCTATCTAAAATTTTTATCCCAGAGTTTTCAATTCTAATAAAATGTAAACCCAAAGTTCCAAATAATAATGGGGTAAAAAAACTTAAAAATTTTGGTAAGAAGCCAGTTAGATTTACTTGAAATTGACTACTTAAAATAAAATCAATTATTCCTAAGGAAAAAAGTGAAATACCAATAATTAAAAATAATATCAAATTTTGATTGGTAGGTTTAAATAAATCTATTTTATTCATAATTACTTTTCTTTAATTGCAATCGATTTATTGTACCAATTCATAAATAAAGAAATCAATAAACTGATTGATAGATATGTAGCCATTGTGATTGCGACTATTTCAATGGCTTTACCTGTTTGCATCATAGCTGTACCAGCAAAAACTAACACTAAATCAGGATAAGCTATAGCAGCAGCTAAAGATGAATTTTTAGTTAAATTTAAATATTGATTTGTTGTAGGTGGAATAATAATTCTAAGTGCTTGAGGCATAACTACTAATTTTAATACTTGTCCTGTAGTTAATCCTATTGATGCAGCGGCTTCTTTTTGACCTTTACCTATACCTTGTATTCCAGCTCTAACATTTTCTGCTATAAATGTTGCTGTATATAAAGTTAATGCTAATGTTAAAGCAGTTAACTCTGGAGGTATTCCCATTCCTCCATCAAAAGTGTATGAACTTTGTGCTAATTGTCTTAATTTTGGAAAACTAAAAGATAAATCAACTCCTCCAATTAAAAATGTAATTAAAGGAATAATTATAAAAATTACTAAAGATATAAAAAATACTGGATACTGTATTCCTTCTTGTTCTTGTTTTTTTTTAGCAAATCTAGCAAAAAAGAATATTAAAATTAAAGCAATTATAATTGCTCCTAAAAAAATATCAAAATTTGTCCATACTGGAGCAGGTGTATAAAGGCCTTTAATAGTCATATAAGATGAGCCAAGTAACAAAGAAGCATTTTCTGGCATTGGTAATGCTCTTAGAGCAGCAAAGTACCAAAAGAATATTTGTAATAATAAAGGAATATTTCTAAAAAATTCAATGTAAATACTTGCAGTTTGATTAATTAAATAATTTGGTGATAGTCTTGCAATACCAATTATTACTCCAAGAATTGTTGCAAATATTATTCCTATAAAGGCAACTAAAAGTGTATTTAAAAGTCCAACTAAATAAGCTCTAGCATACGAATGTGAACCGTCATAATCTATTAATGAAAATTGAATATCAAAAGAAGCTTCTTGAGATAAAAATCCAAAACCAAATTCAATACCCCTGTTGTCCATATTAACTTGGGCATTCATTGTAAAAAAACCAAATATCAAAATAATCACTAATAGTGTTATAAGTTGAGGTAAGATTTTTTTAAATTTCATAGATAAAAATACTATTCAAAAATAAAAAAAGGGCTAGATATAAAAACTAGCCCTTTTTAATTAATTTAAAGATAAAATTATCTTGCTGGTGGCGTATATAATAAACCACCTTGAGTCCAAATATTGTTTGGACCTCTGTCTGGTAAAATTCCAGTGTCAGCTATATTTCTCTTATAACTTTCACCATAGTTACCAACTTGCTTGATAATTCTTAAACTCCAGTCATTGTCTAGTCCCAATGCTGTACCTAATTCACCTTCAGATCCAACTAATCTTTTAATTTGTGGATTTTCTGAAGTTTTCATCATGTCAGCGTTAGCAGAATTAATACCATATTCTTCTGCTTCGATCATAGTGTTTAGAGACCATCTTACAATGTCTTCCCAAACTGAGTCACCTTGTCTTACAACAGGTCCTAAAGGTTCTTTAGAAATTGTTTCAGGTAACACAATGTGTTCATCTGGATTGGCCATTTTTGTTCTTTGAGCTGCTAAACCTGATTTATCAGTTGTGTAAGTATCACATCTTCCAGAGTCATAAGCTGCAACGACTTCATCAGCTTTTTCAAAAGCAACTGGCTCATAAGAAATTCCTTTTGAATTAAAGAAGTCTCTCATGTTTAATTCAGTTGTTGTACCAATGTTTGTACAAGCTGAAATACCATTTTTGAATTGGCTTGTTGAAGTTATCCCTGAGCTTTTTCTGACCATGAAACCTTGACCATCGTAGAAGTTAACTCCTACAAATGTAAGTCCAATGTCAGCATCTCTAGATAAAGTCCAAGTTGTGTTTCTTGATAAGATATCAATCTCACCAGAAGTTAGAGCGGTAAATCTTTCTTTAGCACTTAGTGGAGTGAACTTAACTTTGTTCGCATCACCTAGTACTGCAGCAGCAACTGCTCTACATACATCAACGTCAACACCAGTCCAATTTCCCGCTGCATCAGCATTAGAAAATCCTGGAAGACCTTGAGATACTCCACATCTTACAAAACCCTTGTTTTGAGTATTTTTAAGTGTTTTTGATTTCTTTGCAGCCATAGTTTCTGTTGTAAAAGCGAACAACACAGCAACCATTGCTACTAAAGAAGTCAATTGTTTTAAGTATTTAAACATTATTCTTCCTCTTAAGTTATATTTATTTGTTAACAAATAATTCAAAATTTCTTTTGAATAATAATTATTAAAACATTTTAAAAAAAACTGTTCAAGGAAAAAATAAACAATAAATGGCGCGCCCTGGAGGATTCGAACCTCCGACCCTCGGTTTAGAAAACCGATGCTCTATCCAGCTGAGCTAAGGGCGCAATTAATTGAATTGTGATAGATATACATTATTAAATTAATTTTTAAAAAGAAATTTTCTAAATATTAACATTATAGATATAAGCTCAATTCTGCCTATTATCATAAAAAAAATAAGAAAAATTTTAGTAAAATAATGAAAATTATTAAAATCAAGATCTGCTAGTCCATAAGCAGATGAATTTACAGTATTCATTAATGTTAAAATTGAAAGTTTGAATGAATTTTCAAAATTAATACCAGAAATACTTAAAAGTGAAGTTAATAAAAATAAGGAAAGAATAAATATTAATATGGCTAAAAAAAATTTATTTATTTCTTCAAACTCAAAATTAATTTTTGAAAAAATAAGCTTATTCATAAATATATTTTTAGGTCTACTGTATGAAAGAATTTGATTTAATGAATATTTAAGTAAAGAATACACTTTAATAAATCTTAAACCCGAACTTGTAGAAAAAAAAGATCCACCGATAATAACCAAAATTATATAAACAAAATTCAAATTTGATTGATCAAAATCAAGAGAAAGTCCAATATTTGAAATACTGCTTGTTAGAGATAATAAATTATAAATAAAATCATTATTAAAACTAAAAAATAAAAAAAATATTATTAAAATAGAAATAAAATAAAATAAAAGATGTAAGTCTTCAT
>LIBV01000035.1 GCA_001438335.1 Pelagibacteraceae bacterium BACL5 MAG-120820-bin39 | reverse complement strand
AGATAATTTTATTGTTAATTTGAAAAGTTAAGTCTTTTAGTTATTAAAAGTTTTTTAAAATAATCTGGAAGTAAAGCAGTATAAGTATATTTTTTATCATTAATCATAAATTTAATTTGATAAGAATGTAGCATTAAATTTTTATTCAATCCTTTTTCAGAGTTTATAGATCTATACTTTTGATCACCATAAATTGAATGACCGATTTCAAATAATTGTTTTCTTAATTGGTGCTTTCTTCCTGTAATAGGTTTCATTTCTACTAGAGAAGAGTTTGAATTTTTATCTAATACTGTGTAGATTGTTTTTGCATTCTCGACAATTTTTTTTTCGTTATCATATCTAATTAAATCATTATTCCATTCTCCCTTATCTTTATTTATTTCTCCATGACAGATTGCTAAATAAGTTTTGTGTACTTTTCTTAGTCTAAATAAAGAAGTAAGCAATTGCGCAGTTTCACGATTTTTAGCAATCAAAAAAACACCTGAAGTATCTTTATCTAATCTATGGACAGAATAAGGTTTGGTGTCTTTAAAAATTTCACTTCTATTAAAAATATCTATTAAGTTTTTTTTTGATTTAGTGCCACCCTGAACCGAAATTCCAGCTCTTTTATTTAAAACAATAAAATCATCATTATTATCAATAATTAATTCTTCATTTGCTTTAATGACATCTTTTGGAGGTTCGAATTTAATTTTTTTTTGTAAAATTGTCTCTTTAAACTCAAAATCAAATAAATCAATTTGATCATTAGTTTTAACTTTTGTGGAACTTTTAACTTTTTTTTTATTTAATTTAATTTTTCCGGATCTTAGATTTTTTTCAATTAAACCTTGCGGAATGTTTCCTAAAACATTTCTAATCCAACGATCTAAACGCATATCGTTAAACGTTGATTCAACGGTATAAGTCTTTTTCATGATAATGATTTAAATTTAAAATTAAGCAGTAGCTAATTTTTTTTCTTCTTTTGGAGTATTTTCTTTATTAGTATCTTTTTTCTTTTTATCAATTCTTTTAGCCTCAACATCTCTATCAACAAATTCAATTATTGCCATAGGAGCATTATCTCCATATCTAAATCCAGCTTTAATTATTCTTGTATAGCCACCTTTTCTATTTTCATATCTTTTTGAAAGAGTTTTTTTTACTTTATTTGCTGATGTAATATCCTGAAGTTGAGAAACTAACATTTTAGTTGTATGTAAAGTTTCTTTTTTACCTAATGTAATAATCTTATCTGCTTGAGGTTTTAAAAATTTAGCTTTTGGCAAAGTTGTTTTAATCTGCTCATATTTGATTAAAGAGTTTAGCATGTTCTTTAGCATAGCTTTTCTATGCTCAGAAGTTCTATTTAACTTCTTATTTGCCATTCCGTGTCTCATTAGATAGCTTCCTCTAATTTTTTAGACATTTCAGCAATATTTTCTGGTGGCCAATTTGGAATTTCCATACCTAAATACAAAGACATTCCAGTTAAAACTTCTTTTATTTCATTAAGTGATTTACGACCAAAATTTGGTGTTCTTAACATTTCCCCTTCGGATTTTTGTACTAAATCTCCTATATAGATGATGTTATCATTTTTAAGACAATTCATAGATCTTACTGAAAGTTCCAATTCATCAACTTTTCTTAATAAATTTTTATTAAACTCAGGCTCTGAAGACACTTCTTTTACAGGTGCCTCTACAGGTTCATCAAAATTGATGAACATCTTTAATTGATCCTGAAATATTCTCGCAGAGTAAGCTATAGCATCCTCTGCAGATATCGATCCATTTGTTTCAACTTCCATTGTTAATTTATCGTAATCTAGCGCTTTACCTTCTCTTGCAGTACTTACTGAATAAGAAACCTTTTTTACTGGACTGTAAAGTGAGTCAATTGCGATAAGACCCAAAGGTGGTTCTTCAGGTTTATTTAATTCGGCTGGAACATATCCTTTTCCTGTATTAACGTTCATTTCCATATGAAAATGAGTATTTTCATCTAAATTACAAATAACTAAATCTGGATTTAAAATTTCTACATCTGTTACTGGTAAAATATCAGAAGCTTTTATTTCTCCAGGTCCTTTAGCATCTAAAATTAATTTTTTTGTACCTTCACTTGCAGATTTTAAAGCTAAAGATTTAACATTTAAAACAATATCTGTAACGTCTTCTCTAACACCTTTGATAGATGTGAATTCATGTAAAACACCATCAATTTGGATTGAAGTTACAGCAGCGCCTCTAATTGAAGACAATAATATTCTTCTTAACGAATTTCCAAGTGTTAAACCATAACCTTTTTCTAAAGGCTCAGCTATAATAGTTGCATGAGTTAAGTCGTCACTTATTTTAACATCAAGTCTTGATGGTTTGATTAGTGATTTCCAATTTTTTATATTAACATTTTCAGTTTCCATTAAACTCTCCTTTTTTTTGGTGGTCTAACCCCGTTATGAGGCATTGGTGTAGTATCTTTTATAGATAAAATTTTAAATCCTCTTGCTTGTAAAGCTCTTAATGCAGTTTCACGTCCTGATCCTGGACCTTTAACTTCTACAGATAAAGTTTTCATTCCATACTCAAGTGCTTTTGACGCCGCTGAGTCTGCTGC
Source organism: Pelagibacteraceae bacterium BACL5 MAG-120820-bin39 (assembly GCA_001438335.1). GTDB lineage: Bacteria > Pseudomonadota > Alphaproteobacteria > Pelagibacterales > Pelagibacteraceae > Pelagibacter. The sequence continues at coordinate 6,535 of LIBV01000035.1, read as the reverse complement.
TATCTGAGCTGCATATGGAGTAGATTTTCTTGACCCTTTAAAACCTTTTTGACCAGCAGATGCCCAAGAAATAACATTACCATTTGTATCTGCTATAGAAATTATAGTGTTATTAAAAGTTGATTGCACATAAGCAACCCCATTTAAAATATTTTTCTTTATTTTTTTCTTCTTAGAGTATGAGCTTTTATTAACTTTTTTAGAAGATTTTTCTACTTTTTGGTCTTTATTTTCAACCTTATCAACTTTAGCCATAATAATTATTTTTTAAGTGGAGTTAATTTTTTCCCTGCAATAGCAATAGCTTTACCTTTTCTAGTTCTAGCATTACATCTTGTTCTTTGTCCTCTTACAGGTAATTTTTTTCTATGCCTGGTGCCACGATAACAAGCAAGATCGATTAAACGTTTTATACTTAAAGAGTAATCTCTTCTTAAATCACCTTCTACTTTAAAATTTTGATCAATATATTCTCTTATCCTTAAAATTTCTTCATCGGTAAGCTGATTTACTCTTTTTTCTTTTGGAATTTCTAGTGATGAACAAATTTGTTGAGAAAATTTATTCCCAATTCCATAAATATAAGTTAGTCCAATATGAACTAGCTTGTTTTGTGGAATGTTGATACCTGCGATACGAGCCATATATATGTGATAAATTTTAGCCTTTTATATAAGAAGTTCTTTTAATGTCAACGGATTAAACATTTAGAATTCCATCGATTTTAGCAGTAATTTCATCAATTTTTTGAGTTCCATCAATCTCATAAAATCTTAAGTTCTTGGACAGGTAATCTAAGACTGGTTGGGTAGTTTTTTTATAGATATCATATCTAGACATAACCGTAGTTAAATTATCATCTTTCCTTTTTATAAAATGCTGATTACCACAAGGATGAAGTTCAATTTCTCTAGAATTGAAAAATTCATTCAATGTCATATTGCATTTTTCACAAGTAACTCTACCAATAATTCTTTTTTCTATTATCTCTCTTGGTACAGAAAGACTTATTACTAACTCAGCTTTTTGATTAAATTCATTTAAAAGTTCATCTAAATTTATTACTTGGTCTATGGTTCTTGGATATCCATCAAAAATGATTCTATCTCTATACTTTAAATTAGAAATAGTCTCCCTCAGAAGTTGATTTACAATTTCATCAGAAACAAAATTTCCTTTTGAAATTAAAGACTCAATCTTTAATCCTAATTCACTTTTTTTTTTAGTTTCTTTTCTTAACAAATCTCCTGTTGAAAGTTGAAAATAATTATGTTTTTTAACTATTAATTGAGCTTGAGTTCCCTTGCCAGCACCTGGGGGACCAAACAGAATTATATTCACAATTATTTACCGAATTTTGTTTTTTTTATTAATTGCTCGTATTGAGAGCTCATTAATCTAGTTTGTATTTGTGTTACTGTATCAATGGCCACAACTACAACAATTAATATAGAAGTTCCACCTAGATAAAATGGTATTGGGTAGTTTGCAATTAAAAACTCTGGCATCAAACAAACTAAAGTTAAGTACAGTGCTCCAATAGTTGTTAATTTTGTTAAAATGTTTTCAATATATAAAGCAGTACTTTCTCCAGGTCGTATACCTGGAATAAAACCACCATATTTTCTTAAATTATCTGCTGTCTCTGTTGGATTAAAAGTTATTGAGGTATAAAAAAATGTAAAGAAAATTATCCCAGACGCATACAGCAACATGTACAGCGGCTGCCCTTGAGTAAAATATGAACTAATATCTAGAAAAGTTTCATTATCAGAAAAATTAAAATTTGAAAAAGTTACAGGCAATAATAATAATGCAGATGCAAAAATTGCAGGAATTACACCCGCTTGATTTATTTTTAATGGTAGATGTGATGACTCTCCACCATACATTTTATTGCCCATTTGTCTTTTTGGATAATTGATAAGAATTTTTCTTAAAGCTCTTTCCATAAAAACAATAAAAAGTATTGTTAAAATTAATAGTACAAAGATAGTTAATATCATAAATGTAGAAACAGCACCTGTTCTGCCTAATTCAAAAGTTGTTACTAATGCTCTAGGAATTTCAGCAACAATACCTGCAAAAATAATTAAAGAAATACCATTTCCAATTCCTCTTTGAGTAATTTGTTCACCTAACCACATTAAGAATAGAGTTCCCGCAACAATAGTTGTTACGGTAGAAATTTTAAAAAACATTCCTGGATTTATTACTAAATCGGCAGAAGACTCTAAACCAACCGCTAATCCATATCCTTGGATTGTTGCCAATAAAACTGTTCCGTATCTAGTAATTTGAGTAATTTTCGCCCTACCAGTTTCTCCTTGTGCTTTTAAATTTTTAAAATAGTCAGATACACCCGTTAACAATTGAACAATGATAGATGATGATATGTATGGCATAATCCCTAATGCAAATATAGCCATTCTACTGACAGCTCCACCAGCAAATACGTTAAACATTCCCAACAATCCCTTTTGATTACCTTCCATCATAATCTTAAGTTGTTCTGGGTCTATGCCTGGTAAAGGAACAAAAGTTCCAAATCTATAAACAGCTAATATGAATATTGTAAATAATATTCTATTTTTAAGATCATTTGCTGATGATGATGCACTCATTATAAATCAATTATTTCTTTAATTGTATAGAGCCACCAATTTTTTCAAGTTTCTCTATAGCTGACTTAGAAGCTAAATCTGCCACAATATTGATTTTATCTTTTATCTCTCCAGTTCCTAAAATTTTGAGCTTTACTGCATTTTTGTTAATTAACTTATTCTTTTTCAATAACTCGGAATTGATTATGTCTGTTACGTTAATATTTTTATTATCTAAGTAAGATTGAATTTTTTCTAAATTCAAAATTGCAATATTTTCTTTGGAGATTGGATTAAAGCCTCTTTTAGGTAATCTTCTGTACAAAGGCATTTGACCACCTTCAAAGCTTTTAATAGCGACCCCTGATCTTGATTTTTGACCTTTGACACCTCTGCCGCATGTTTTACCTTTGCCAGAGCCAATACCTCTTCCAACTCTCATTTTGGATTTGTTAATTTTTTCTCTATTATTTAAAGTAATCATTATCCTCTTTTTTCAATTATTTCAGAAATCTTTTTATTTCTGATTGCTGAAATTTGTTTTGGTGAGTTTTGTTTTAATAAAGCTTTCATTGTTGCTCTAATAACATTATGAGCATTTGATGTTCCCATTGATTTAGCAACAATATCTTTTATTCCTAAAACTTCACATACTGCTCTAACAGGTCCACCTGCAATTATACCGGTTCCTTTGCTTGCCGCTCTTAATACTATTCTGCCTGATCCATCTTTTGCTTTTACATCATGATGAATTGTTCTGCCTTCTCTTAAAGGAATTTGAATTAACTTTCTTCTAGCCATCTCATTAGCCTTTTTAATAGCATCAGGTACTTGTTTTGCTTTAGCATGTGCTATACCAATTTTTCCAGCTTGGTTTCCTACTACAACTAATGCTGAAAAAGCAAATCTTCTTCCACCTTTTACAACTTTTGTAATTCTGTTGATGTGAACTAATTTTTCTAAAATATCGTCGGTTTTTTTATCTTTATTATTATATTCCATAATTAAAATTCCATTCCATTTTTTCTAAGAGCTTCAGCAAATGCTTTTACTCTTCCGTGATATTTGTATACTCCTCTATCGAAGAATATTTTTGTAATTTTTTTTTCTTGGGCTTTTTTAGCTAATTTTTCGGCAACTATTTTTGATAACTCAATTTTATTAACCTTTGGTCCTGACTTAATTTCTTTTTCAACAGAAGATGCTGATATCAAAGTTACTTTTTTTACATCATCAATAATTTGAGCTGAAATATTACTTGAAGATCTAAATATACTTAATCTAAATCTATCATTTGAAGCAACTCTTTTAACTTTATTGCTAACTCTAAATCTTTTTCTAATATTAGCGTTTAATTTCATTACTTTTTCTTTCCTTCTTTTTTAAGAACAAATTGACCTTTTTCTCTAATTCCTTTTCCTTTATAGGGTTCAATTTTTCTAAAAGTTTTAATTTTTGAAGCTACTGATCCTACAAGTTGTTTATCTGAACCAGTAATTTTTAAAGTAGTTTGCTTATCAACTGCGATTTTTACACCTTCTGGGATATCAAAGTCTATATCGTGACTATATCCAAGCTGTAAATTTAGCTGATTTCCTTTTAAAGCTGCTCTATATCCAACTCCAACTAACTCTAAAGTTTTTTCATAACCGGTACTAGAACCAATTACAGCATTATTTATTAAACTTCTGTTCATACCCCATAATCTTTTTGTATTTTGGTCTATTTTTTTTGGTTTAATTGAAATTTCTTTTCCTTCTTTAATATCTAAATTGAACATATTTAAATCTATTCCAATAGATTTTTTTCCTAAGGGTCCTTCAATATTTAGCATATTGCCCGCCAAAACAACTTTAACTTTCTCTGGAATTGTTATGTTTATTTTACCTATTTTAGACATTAAAATACCTTACAAATTATTTCTCCACCAATTTTTTGTTTTCTTGCATCTATATCAGTCATTACACCTTTTGGAGTAGAAACTATTGCAATCCCAAGACCATTATTTATTTTTGGCAGACTGTCGGCACTTGAGAAAATTCTTCTTCCTGGTTTTGAAACTCTTTCAAATGAACTTATCACTGGATTTCCTGAGTGATATTTTAAATCTAAAGATAGTGTTGATTTATTTTCTACAGAATTAACTTTGAAATCTTTAATAAAACCCTCGCTTTTAAGTATTTCAGCAATTTTAACTTTAAATTTAGAAGAAGGTAATTCTACTTTTTTATGATTTCTTGCTTGAGCATTCTTAACTCTAGCTATCATATCTCCAATTGGGTCACTTAAACTCATAATTTCCTTTCTACCAACTTGATTTAACTAAACCTGGTATCTTTCCTTGCAATCCTAATTGTCGTAATGCAATTCTAGATATTTTTAATTTTCTATAAACCCCATGAGGTCTACCTGTAATTTGACATCTATTCATAACTCTAACTTTTGCTGAATTTCTTGGTAATTTTGCTAGTTTTTGCTGAGCTTTAAATCTTTCCTCAAATGGCAATTTTTTGTCCATAATAGTTTTTTTTAACTTTTGTCTTTTTTTATAAAACTTATCAGACAATTTAATTCTTTTATTATTTTTATTTATTGAACTAACTTTAGCCATTCTTAGTTGTCTCCTTTTTTAATAAATGGAAAATTCAATTTTTCCAATAAAGCATAACTATGCTCTTTGTCCATTGCTGAAATTACAATTACAATATCTAATCCTCTTACTTTGTCAGCTCTTTCAAAACTTGCTTCAGGAAATATTATGTGTTCCTTAACTCCAAAAGTGTAATTTCCAAACTTATCAAATCCTTTTGGTGACAGACCTCTAAAATCTTTTATTCTTGGAAGAGCAATATTTACCAATCTATCTAAGAATTCATACATTTTATTTTTTCTAAGTGTAACTTTTAAACCAGCATTAGTACCTTGCCTTGTTTTAAAGTTAGCAATAGATTTTTTAAACTTTGTCACAACAGGCTTTTGACCACTAATTTTAGCTAAATCTTCTTCACAAGATTTTAAAATTTTTGAATCTGCACCATCAAGACCAAGCCCCATATTTAAAACGACTTTTTCTATTTTGGGAGTCATATAGATATTCTTAAAACCAAACTGAGTTTTAAGAGCTGGTTGAATTTCTTTAAAATAGAGATCTTTTAGTCTTGGATTCATTATTTTTTAACCTCTGTTTTTTTAGCCTTAGCTTTTTCGTCAATAAGTTTTAAATTTGAAAGATGTATAAAACTTTCTTTTGAAACTATTCCACCTTTTTTTTCTTTTGTAGTTTTGACATGTTTTTTAACAATATTAATATCTTTTACTTTAGCTCTATTATTAGGCCTATCTATTTCAATTACTTCGCCCTCTTTTTTCTTATCTTTTCCTGTAAGAACCAAAACTTTTAAACCTTTTTTAATCATCTATAAAACCTCTGGCGCTAATGAAATTATTTTCATTTGCCCTCTACTTCTTAATTCTCTTGTTACTGGACCAAATATTCTAGTTCCAACTGGTTCTCCTTTGTCATCAACTAAAACAGCTGCATTATTGTCAAATTTTACTTTAGATCCATCATCTCTATGAATTCCTTTTTTAACTCTAACAACAACAGCTTTATGAACTGATCCTTTTTTAACTTTTCCTTTTGGAATTGCTTCTTTGACAGCAATAACAATGGTGTCACCTATAGTTGCATATCTTCTTTTAGATCCACCTAACACTTTAATGCACTCTATTCTTTTTGCACCAGTATTATCAGCTACCTGTAGTTCTGTTTGTACCTGTATCATTATTTTACATTCTCCATTACTTCAAATTTTTTATTTTTAGAATAAGGTCTACACTCTACAATTGAAACTTTGTCACCTGTTTTAAATTTATTGTTTTCATCATGAGCATTATATTTTTTTCTCACTTTAACTACTTTTTTTAATACA
>LIBV01000034.1 GCA_001438335.1 Pelagibacteraceae bacterium BACL5 MAG-120820-bin39 | reverse complement strand
TACCTTTTGCGGCATGCATACCTTGGATATCTTCTGGAGAAGTTTCTACTCTAACCAATATAGTGTCTTGCATCATATCGTTCAATCTTTCAGCCTCTTCAGATGTAAAAACTACTTTTCCGCTAGCTGCTCCTGGAGATGCGGGCAATCCATTAGCGATAACATTAATTGAACTTTTCTCATCTAGAGTTGGATGTAGTAGAGTATCTAATGAATTGGGATCAATTCTTAAAATAGCTTCTTTTTTAGAAATAAGTTTTTCATTAACCATATCAACAGCAATTTTAATTGCAGATTTTGCAGTTCTTTTTCCAGATCGAGTTTGTAACATCCACAGTTTTTTATTTTCAACTGTAAATTCAACATCTTGCATATCTTTATAATGTTTTTCTAATTTCTTTAAAATTTTATAAAGTTCCTTATAAACACTTGGCATGGACTCCTCCATTGAAGGAGCTTTTACTTTTGCATCTTGTCTTGCTTTTTTAGTTATGTATTGAGGCGTTCTAGTTCCAGCAACCACATCCTCACCTTGTGCATTAATTAAATATTCTCCATAAATTTCATTAGAACCATCTGATGGATTTCTTGTAAACACCACTCCTGTTGCACAATCTTCACCCATATTTCCAAAAACCATGGACTGGACATTAACAGCTGTTCCCCATTCAGAAGGTATTTGATTTAATTTTCTGTAAACTTTAGCTCTATTACTTTCCCAAGATAAAAATACCGCACTAATTGCACCTAATAATTGTTCAAAAACATCTTGAGGAAATTCTTTTTTAGCATTGTTTTTAATAGTTCTTTTAAAATCACTAATTAAGCCATCCCAATCACTTTCATCAAGATCTGTGTCTAAAAGAACACCTTTGGTAAGTTTATAGTTTTCTATTAATTCTTCAAAATGGTAACCTTCAACATCCATGACTACATTGCCATACATTTGAATAAATCTTCGATAACTATCTTTAGCAAATCTTCCATTTGAAGTTTTTTTGGCTAAAGCGTCTACAGTTTTATCATTTAAACCAAGGTTTAAAATTGTATCCATCATACCTGGCATTGAAACTCTAGCACCAGATCTAACTGATAAAAGTAGTGGGTTTTTTAAATCTCCAAATTTTTTACTAACGTCTTTCTCAATAACTTTCAGTTCTTTTTTTATTTGATTGATTAAGTTTGCATTAAGTTTTTTTTTATCTTTATAAAAAATTTCACAAACTTTTGTAGAAATAGTAAAACCTGGAGGTACTGGCAGACCCATTCGCCCCATCTCAGAAAGGTTGGCACCCTTTCCACCTAAAAAATTTTTTACATTTTTTATTTTTTTAATTTCTTTAGACTTGAAATTTAAGATTAACTTATTCACTAGTTTGCCTCTATTACTGAAAAATTTACATAATATTCGAAGGTTTTACATAACATTTGTATTAGTTCCAATCGATTTTTTTTAATACTTTGATCTTCTTCATTAACAATGACATTATCAAAAAATTCAAATACTAATTTTTTTGCACTAGCTAAATTAGCTAATGATTGATCAAAATCCTCATCTTTGTTAATGCTAGAGAAATATTTTCTTAGTTCATTAATTTTTTTAAATAAATTCTTTTCAAAATCTGATTTAAAAATACCAGGGTCAGTTGTATTTGATAATTCAAATTTACTATTTTTTTGTTCACTTTCGAGAATGTTAGAAGCTCTTTTGTAGCTAGCAATTATATCTTTACCTAGTGGTTTGTTGATTACTTTATTTAAACTATAAGCTTTTCTAAAAATTATTACTGAATTATCAATATTAAAAACACTGGTACAAGACTCCGCAATATCTTGTCTAATTTTTTTTTCTTTTAAATAAAATTTAAGACGTTCCATTAAAAACTCTTGTAAATCTTTTTGTAAATTCTTGTTTGAAAATTCAAAACCTTGCTCTAGGTATAAATTGATTGAGTAATCTATTAATCCTCTAACTTTAAAGTCTTTTTTATTTTCTATTATAGTTCTTATTACTCCTAGAGCTAATCTTCTAAGTGCATATGGATCTTTTGAACTTGTCGGTTTTTGATTGATTCCAAAAAATCCCACCAAGGTATCTATTTTATCTGAAACTGATAAAGCTATACTGAATGGTTTTTTAGGTAACTGAGATTCTAAACCAATAGGTAAATATTGTTCACTAATTGCTAAAGCAACATCTTTATCAAAACCTTGAGCTTCAGCAAAATAACCTCCCATAACACCTTGAAGTTCAGGAAATTCACCAACTAAATCAGAAAGTAAATCTACTTTAGATATTGATGCAGAAAGTTCTACTTTTTCTTTGCTGATTAATAGCTCATCAGAAATCATACCACCAAGTTTTCTCATTCTTTGAACTTTGTCAAAATAAGAACCCAAACCTTTAAAATAATTCATATTTTTAAGTTTACTTACACTTTTTACCAAATTTTGAGATTTATCTTTTTGCCAAAAAAATTCTGCATCACTTAATCTTGCTTCCACTACTCTTTCATTTCCAATTTTAATTAATCCTTTTAAATCTTTTTTATTGGCCACAACCACAAACTCATTCGTTATTTTGCCTTTAGTGTCATAAGTTGGAAAATATTTTTGATGATATTGCATAGTTATAGTCAAAATTTCTTTAGGAATATTTAAAAATTTTTTATCAAATTCACAAATTAAAAGATTTGGATTATCTGTTAAATTTACAACTTCATCTAATAATTTTTGATTATTTTCAAATACAATTTTCTTTGTAATTGAAATTTTTTGAAGACCATCTTCAATAAATTTTTTTCTTTGATTGTGATCAATAATTATTTTCTGACTCTTAAAGAAATTATTATAAGTTTTAAAATCTAAAAATATTTTTATTTTATCCTCAAATTCTTTATCTATAAAAGTAATATTTGATGAACTTAAATGATCTAATTTAAAAATAATCTTTTTTTTATCAAAAACTGCTAAAATTGATTTTAAAGGTCTGGCCCATGTTAATTCATGACTTCCCCACTTCATTGATTTTTTCCATTGGATTTTTTTTAAAATTTCAGGAATGGACTCCTCTAAAACTGAATGAGTATTTATCTTTTTTGCAGAAGTTTTATAAAAATAAAATTCACCTTTATCAGTTGTTTTTTTGTAAACTTTATTTTTGTCAATTTTATTTGACCTTAAAAAGCCCTCTAATGCCTCATTGGGCGCTTTAATACTTGGTCCTTTTATTTCCTCAGATTTCAAGGTTATTTCTTTTTGCATTCCTTCAAACAAAATAATTAATCTATTTGGTGTCGAATATGCTGTGCTATTTTTGAATGTTATTGATCTTTTTTGAAATAAATCCCTAAAATTATCTAATAAATCTAACCTTAAATTTTTTTGTAAAGATGAAGGTATTTCTTCACTAAATAGTTCTAAAAAAAATTCTGACATTTAATTTTGACTATCTAACCAAATTCCAGCGGCTGCTTTAGTGATGTCTCTAATTTTTGCTATATAGCCTGCTCTTTGAGCTACACTGATTACACCCCTAGCATCCAATATGTTAAACACGTGACTAGCTTTTAAACATTGATCGTAAGCAGGAAGAGATAATTTTTTTTCAACTAGCGCATTAGCTTCATGCTCATACATATCAAAAATCTTAAAAAGATTTTCAGTGTTAGCATGCTCAAAATTATACGCTGAAAACTCTTTTTCTGATTGATGAAAAATCTCTCTATAAGTAACACCCTCATTATTCCAAATTAAATCATAGACATTCTTTTTTTGTTGAGTGAACATACATATTCTCTCAAGTCCATAAGTTAACTCTACGGATATAGGTTTACATTCATATCCAGCCATTTGTTGAAAATAAGTAAACTGGGTAATCTCCATTCCATCACACCAAACTTCCCACCCCAAACCTGCCGCACCCAAAGTAGGACTTTCCCAATCATCCTCAACAAATCTAATATCATGCTCATTATGATTTATTCCTATTACTGATAGACTATTCAAATATAATTTTTTTATATTTTCTGGTGATGGTTTAATAATAACTTGAAATTGATAGTAATGTTGTAGTCTATTTGGATTTTCACCATATCGTCCATCAGTTGGTCTTCTGGATGGCTGCACATAAGCAGCTTTCCATGGTTTTGGTCCCAGTGAACGTAGGGTTGTCGCTGGATGAAAAGTACCTGCACCAACCTCCATATCATAAGGTTGTAAAATTACACAACCATGTTTTCCCCAATACTTTTGTAAATTTAATATTGTTTCTTGGAAAGATAAAGTTTTATTAGAAGTTTTTTTTTCTTTAGAAGCCATATCTCTGCCAAATAGATCTTTCTTCTAAAATGTTGACGATTTGATCTAGATTATTATTTGAAGATGAAAGTTTTTTACTTAACCAACCTTTAGATTTCTCAAATTTTTTGATCACCACATCTTCACCAAATTTATTTTTTAATATTTCGTTAGCATCTCCAATGCCATCAATTAATCCAAGTTCTTTAGCTTTGCTACCTGACCAAAATTCCCCTGAAAATAATTCTACTTCATTTTTATTTAATTTTTCACGTCGGCTTTCTTCAACAACATTAATAAAATCTTTGTGAAGATCTAACTGAATAGTTTTTAATCTGTCTATGTCCTCATTTTTTTCCTCTAAAAAGGGGTCAAGGGTACTCTTGTTCTTTCCAGCAGTATGAACTCTTCTTTCAATACCAATTTTTTTTATAAGCTCAGTAAAACCAAAAGATGAATAGATAACTCCTATAGATCCAATAATTGAACTGGAATTTGCATAAATTTCATCTCCAGCACACGCTATTAAATACCCACCTGAAGCTGCAACATCCTCAGCAAAAACAATGACCTTCTTGTTGTTTTTTTTTGCTTGAGCCCTAATAAATTTATAAATTAAATGAGATTGAACCGGTGAGCCTCCTGGAGAGTTAATGGTAATTGCTACACATAAGGCTTTTTTAATAGAAAATGCCTTCTCAATTATCTCTTCTTGTCCGGCAAAATCAATGCCTTGCTTAAATTTTCCTGCATTTCCAATGATCCCATTTAATTTAATATGAGGTATGATTTTTTTCTTTTTAAAAAAAGAGAACATGTTTATTCCTTATAGAATTTTTGATTGTAAATAAAGACTACTTATAATTGAAGAATTAGGTGCGTCAATTGATAAGTAAAATATAAAAAGCTTATATACTAATTTAAGACACATGGGATCAGTAATACAGCTAAAAAAACAAATAAATAATTCATACTTTCAACTAAAAAACTCTGTTGAAGATAAACTGGTGCTCGTCGAAGAAAAAATTCAATCTAAACTAAATAGTGATGTTCAATTAGTTCAGGAAATGACTGACTATCATATTAAAACAGGTGGCAAAAGATTAAGAGCTTTATTAACGCTAGGCTCTGCAAAATTATGTGGCTATATAAAAGGACCAAGAGATATCAATTTAGCAGCTTGTGTAGAATTAATACACAGTGCAACACTAATGCATGATGATGTTATTGATAATGGTGTCTTAAGAAGGGGCAAAGATACCACAAATCAAATTTGGGGAAATCACTCTTCAGTTTTAATTGGGGATTATTTATTGAGCAGATGTTTTGAAATGATGGTTGAAGATGGTAATCTTGAAATTTTAAAACTTTTATCCTCAACATCTTCCAAAATAGCTCAAGGTGAAGTCTTACAACTTCAACATCAAGCAGAAGTAGATATGCTTGAAGATACGTATCTAAAAATTATCACCGCAAAAACAGCAGAGCTTTTTTCAGCATCAACTAAGGTTGGTGCAATATTAGCGGAAGTCGATGATAGAAAAAAGGATGCACTTGAATTTTATGGAAGAAATCTTGGACTAACATTTCAGATTGCTGACGATACTCTAGATTATAATTCAGACTTAAAAATGTTTGGTAAAACACTAGGTAAAGATTTTTTTGAAGGAAAAATTACACTACCTGTAATTTTATTATTTCAAAAAATTGAACAATCAGAAAAAATTAAATTAACTAAAATTTTTAAATCTGAGGAAAGATCTAATAATGATCTAGATTATATTTTAAACTTAATGAAAACTAATAAAATAATTAATGAATGTTACAAAAAGGCAGATCATTATATTAATTTAGCATCAAATTCTCTAAGTGCTTTTAATGATACAAAAGAAAAAAAAATATTCCAAGAATTAACCTCATTCAGTTTAGAGAGAAATTTTTAAGGACTCAATAAAGACTTTATCCATTTTCCTTGATTATCTTTTTGATACTTTAATCTTTCATGAATTCTGCCTTCACCATCTAACCAAAACTCAATATTATTAGGAATTAAATTCCATCCTGACCAATGAGATGGTCTTGGAACATTTTCTTTATCTTGAAATTTTTCTTTAAACTTTGAAATAGCTTCAAATAATTCATTTCTATTATTTAAAACAGCGCTTTGTTTAGAGGCCCAGGCTCCTATTCTGCTTTCATAGCCTCTTGAATTATAATACTGATCTGCTTGCTTATCTTCTACAGGCTCAATAACACCATTAATTCTTACCTGTCTTAAAAGTGATTTCCAATGAAAGCACATTGAAGCATTTGGATTTTCTTTAATCTCAATACTTTTTTGACTGTTTAAATTTGTATAAAATACAAATCCTTTTTCGTTAAATTCTTTCATTAAAACCATTCTAACCGATGGAATGTTATTTTTGTCAGATGTTGCTAAAGCAATTGCATTTGGATCATTAATTTCTGATTTTTTTGCTTCCTCATACCATTTGTCAAATAGTGCTATAGGATCATCAAGATCCATAAAACATTTATTAAGCCCAAGTGAGTTTTTTTGATTCATAATTTAAACAAAATAATCTATACAATATAAATAATGTCATTTAATACTTTTGGAAAGTTATTTCGTTTCACCACATGGGGAGAATCTCACGGACCAGCGATAGGGTGTATTGTGGATGGTTGCCCACCGTTAATAAACTTAGATGAGAAAGATATTCAAAAATTTCTAGATAAAAGAAAGCCTGGACAATCAAAATTTACCACTCAAAGAAAAGAAAGTGATAAAGTGCAAATTTTATCAGGTGTATTTGAAGGAAAAACAACTGGAACTCCCATATCTCTTATAATTTACAATGAAGATATGCGTTCTAAAGATTATGGAAATATTAAGAATAAATTTAGACCTGGACATGCTGATTTTACTTATTTTAAAAAGTATGGGATCAGAGACTACCGAGGCGGTGGTCGATCTTCAGCAAGAGAAACAGCTGCAAGAGTTGCTGCAGGTGCAATAGCTAATAAAGTTCTACAAAGTAAATTAGGTAGAAATTTTAAAATTTCAGGTGCTGTAACACAATTGGGTATTTTAGGATGTGATACTAATAAATGGGATGATAAAGTAATTAACAATAATCCATTTTTTTGCCCTGATAAATCAATGTTAAAATTATGGGAAAAATACTTATTAGATATAAGAAAATCAGGATCATCATGTGGAGCCATAATTGAAGTAAGAGCAAAAGGTGTTCCTCCAGGATTAGGTGCACCAATATACTCTAAGTTAGATATGGATATTGCTTCTGCAATGATGAGCATCAATGCTGTAAAAGGAGTAAATATTGGAAGTGGAATGAATTCAGCAAAATTATCTGGTGAGGAAAATTCAGATGAAATATTTCAAAAAAATAAAAAACTAAAATTTAACTCAAATAATGCTGGGGGAATTCTTGGTGGAATTTCTTCAGGACAAGATATAATTGTATCTTTTGCTGTGAAGCCAACATCATCAATTTTAAAATCTAGAAAGACAATTGATAAATTTGGAAAAAATACAACTATATCAGTTAAAGGCAGACATGACCCTTGTGTAGGTATTAGAGCAGTTCCAGTAGGAGAGGCTATGTTAAGCTGTGTACTGCTTGACCACTACTTAATGCATAAAGCACAGTGTCAATAATTTAGTGTTTTTGTTTTTGTAAAATAATATTTGAGTTCAGCAAGTCTAATACTTTTTCTTCAATTGAGTTTGCATCTAACCCAGCACTTTTATACATTTGTTCTGGATTATCTTGATCTATAAAATAATCAGGTAAAAACATGGATCTAAATTTCAGTCCATTATCTAATAAACTTTTTCTTGATAAAAAATCTACAACGTGAGATCCAAAGCCACCAATAGATCCCTCTTCTATTGTAAGTATTGCTTCATGGGTTGTAGCTAATTGCCATATCAAGTTTTCATCTAAAGGTTTAGCAAACCTAGCATCTACAATCGTAACGTTAACCCCTTTTTTTTTTAAATTTTCAGACGCAATCATTGTTTCCTTCAATCTTGCCCCAAAATTTAAAATAGCAAGTTTTTTTCCTTCTTGAATTATATTTCCTTTTCCAATTATAAGCTTTTCAGTTATCGGGGGTAATTCGACACCTATACCTGTTCCCCTTGGGTATCTAAAAGCACAAGGCTTATCATTAATATCAACTGAGGTATTAATCATCTTTACTAATTCAGCTTCATTGCTTGCAGCCATTACAATAAAATTAGGAAGACTAGCAAGATAAGTAATATCAAAGCTGCCGGCATGTGTGGGGCCATCAGCGCCTACTAATCCAGCACGATCAATTGCAAATCTTACTGGTAAACTTTGAATAGCTACATCATGAACAACCTGGTCATAAGCTCTTTGTAAAAATGTTGAATAAATTGCTGCGTAAGGTTTATAATTTTCCGTTGCCAAGCCTGCAGCAAATGTCACTGCGTGCTGTTCTGCTATGCCAACATCAAAAGTTCTCTCAGGAAATTCTTTAGCAAAAACATCAATACCAGTGCCATCTGGCATTGCGGCAGTAATTGCTACAATTTTGCTATCTTTTTTTGCATGTTCAACAAGTGTATTTGCAAATACTTTTGTATAAGAAGGTAAACTGCTAGTACTTTTAACTTGTTCACCTGTTTTAACATTAAATTTAGATACACCATGATAATGATCTTTTGCTTCTTCAGCATACGAATAACCTTTTCCTTTTTTAGTTTTTATATGAATTAAGATAGGACCTTGGTGCTTAGAATCTTTTGCATTTTTAAGTATTGGAACTAATGATGATAAATCATGACCATCAATTGGACCTAGATAATAAAACCCTAGTGAACTGAATAGTGTCCCGCCAGTAAAAGCAGATCTTAATAAGTCTTCTGCTTTTCCCGCCTTAGAACTAAATCTTTTTGAAAAAGCTGAAGTAATTAATTTTATTGTCTCTCTTAGACTAAAATAAACTTTACCAGAAAATATTTTTGCCAAATAAGTGCTCATCGCTCCAACTGGTCTTGCAATAGACATGTCATTATCATTGAGAACTACGATCATTTTAGTTTTTGATGCACCTGCATTATTCATAGCCTCATAAGCCATACCTGCACTTATTGCTCCATCACCAATTACAGCAACAACATTATCTTGTTTGTTTGAAAGTTTATTAGCCTCTGCCATACCTAAAGCTGATGAAATTGATGTTGAACTATGAGCAGCTCCAAATGGATCATATTCACTCTCTTGTCTTTTTGTAAATCCTGAAATACCTCCACCTTGTCTTAAAGTTCTAATTTT
>LIBV01000033.1 GCA_001438335.1 Pelagibacteraceae bacterium BACL5 MAG-120820-bin39 | reverse complement strand
TTTTTTTTTTAAAATTTATTAAATGAATTGTACCTGACATTCCCAAATGAATTAAACAAAAACTTTTATCATCTAAGCATAAAATTAAATACTTTGAAAATCGATTTACATTAATAACTTTTTTATGCTTTAGAAAATTTTTAAAATTAGCAGGAACTTTAAATCTTAAATTTCTGTTTCTAACTAATACTTTTTTAATCTCTTTATTTTTAATCTTTTGATGAAGAGATTTTCTAACAACTTCTACTTCTGGTAATTCTGGCATTTCATACTATATTGATAATATAATTTTTTATTATGCAACAATATCTTCAAAATAAAAAAGGACTGGTTCAAGGTGTTTTTGATCAAGTATTTGATCGCTATGACCTGATGAATGATTTTATGTCTTTAGGTATCCATCGATCTTGGAAAAAAAATCTAATTCACATGATGAATCCGTCATCAAAAAAAAATTTAATAGATGTTGCATGTGGTACCGGTGACATTGCAAAACTTTTCTTAGATAATACTGGTACAGATAATAATATTACTTGTGTCGATCCTAATGAGGGTATGATCAATCAAGGAAAACAAAAACTATCTAATTATAAAAATATAAATTGGATAATTTCTGAAGCTGAAAACTTACCTTTAGAAACAAATAGTTTTGACTTTTACACAATAAGTTTTGGGCTAAGGAATACTAAAGATCTAGATAAAGCTTTATTTGAAGCTCATAGAGTTTTGAAACCTGGAGGACGATTTCTTTGTTTAGAATTTTCTAAAATTCAAAACTCAAATTTAGAATTTATCTATAAAAATTACTCAAAACTAATACCTTTAGTTGGAAAATTGATTGTTGGAAAAAGAGAACCTTATGACTACCTAATTAAAAGTATAGAAGAATTTGTAAACCAAGAAGAATTAATTGAACTAATGAATAATAATAACTTTAAAAATTGTACCTATAGAAATTTATCAGGTGGCATAGTTTCTATTCATAGTGGTTGGAAAATTTAATGATAAAAAAATTTATTACTTTATTTAAACTAGGAAGAAAAGTTGCCAAGTCAGATATTCTTGAATTAGCTTCAAAATTTCAAGAACCTCCGTTAATTATTAAAATCCTATTTAAAATACTAGCCATTTCATTCACTAAAAAAGAAACTTTAGAGGCTAATAAAGATGAAGGTGAAAGACTATCAAGTTCGTTGGAATCTATGGGAACAACATTTATTAAACTTGGACAATTTTTAGCTACACGCCCAGATATAATTGGTGAAGAACTTTCAAAAAGACTAGAAAATTTACAAGATCGATTGCCTCCTTTTTCTAGTTATGAAGCAAAAGAAATAATTAAAAAAGATTTAGGAGTGGAAACTTTTAATACTATATTAAATCTAAGCGAGCCTATTGCTGCGGCGTCTATAGCACAAGTTCATAAAGCTCAAATTAACGACGAAGGAACTATCAAAGATGTTGCAATTAAGATTTTAAGACCAAACATAAAAAAAATATTTAATGAAGAAATTGATGCAATAATGTTATTTGCATTTTTAGTTGAGTCTTTTGTTAAAAAAACAAAAAGATTAAAACTTGTAGAAGTTGTTTTTTTACTTAAAGAAATAACTAACCTAGAAATGGACTTAAGATTTGAAGCTGCAGCAGCTAATGAATACGCAGAAAATACCAAAAATGATGCAGGGTTCAGAGTTCCACAAATTTATTGGAATTTTACTAGCGAAAATGTAATGACACTAGATTGGATTGATGGGGTGTCAATAAGGGAAACTGAAGAGTTAAAAAGAAGAAATATAGATACAAAGAAAATTGCTGAAGACATAATACAGCATTTTTTAAGACACGCTGTTAGAGATGGTTTTTTTCATGCTGATATGCACCAAGGTAATATTTTCATTGATAACAATGGAGAAATAGCTCCTATAGACTTTGGGATTATGGGTAGATTAGATAGGTTAAGTAAGAGATTTTTAGCCGAAATACTTTATGGATTCATCCAAAGAGACTATAAAAAAGTAGCTGAAGTTCATTTGGTGGCAGGTCTTGTCCCAAAAGAAGTGCCAATTGATGATCTTGCACAAGCACTCAGATCTATTGGAGAACCAATATTTGGCCAAGCTGTAAAAGATATTTCTGGAGGAAAATTATTAAAACAATTATTTGATGTAACAGAAAAATTTAATATGCAAACTCAGCCTCAGCTTTTAATGCTACAAAAAACTATGGTTGTTGTTGAGGGTGTTGCAAGAAAATTACATCCTGAAACCAATATATGGACAACATCTAAACCTGTATTAGAAAGTTGGTTAAGAGAGACTAAAGACCCAATTAATACTTTGAATGAGACAATTCAAAGTACTTCTGAAGTGATTAAACGATTACCGGAGTTTCCAGAAATAATGGACAAGGCCAATCAAGCTTTGACATTTTTAGCAAGTGGTCAGATCCCACAAAATTCAAATTCCTTTACCGCTTTAAATAACAAAAAATCTGAAATGATAGCTTTTAGAAACCAATCAGTTATTGGTTTATTACTACTTGTAATTTTAGGACTATTAGTATTTTAATTCGACGATGAAAAATTTGTTAAATAAAAAAATCTTATTTATTATTTGTGGCGGCATATCTGCTTACAAAAGTTTAGAAACAATAAGATTATTTAAAAAAAATGGTGCTGAAATTAAAACTATTTTAACTAAAAGTGCTAAAGAGTTTATAACTCCTTTATCAATTGCTTCTTTATCTCAAGGTAAGGTCTATGAAGAATTGTTTAGCGTTGAAAATGAAACGGAAATGGATCATATAGCTCTTTCTAGATGGGCAGATATAATTTTAATTTCACCGATTACTGCAAATACAATTTCTAAATTAGCCAATGGTAATGCTGATGATTTAGCTTCAACTGTTGTTTTGGCTTCAAATAAAGAAATTTTTATAACTCCTGCAATGAATGTGAGAATGTGGGATCATCCATCAACTCAAGAAAATTTTAAAAAACTTCAAAAATTTGGATATCGCGTTATTGGACCTGAAATTGGAGATATGGCATGTGGTGAATATGGTGAAGGAAAAATGTCAGAACCATCATTAATAGCAAATAAAATTGATCAATATTTTTTATCTCTAAAACAAAACAAAAAATATAAAGCCTTAGTTACAGCTGGGCCTACTCAAGAATATATTGACCCCGTAAGATATATAACAAACAAATCTAGTGGCAAACAAGGCTATGAATTAGCAAAATCATTATCAAAGAAAGGTTTTGAAACAACTTTAATTTCAGGTCCAACAAATTTAGAAATTGGTGATACAGAAATTAAAATAATTCAAGTAGAAACTGCAGATGAAATGTTTAGAGCAACTCAGGAAAATTTACCTGCAGATGTTGCAATTTTTGCTGCCGCTGTAGCAGACTTTAAAGTGAATAAAACATTTAATAATAAAATAAAAAAAACTGAAAACTTAAGTCTAGAACTTGAAAAAAATATTGATATTTTGAATTATGTTTCAAATCATAATTCTTTACGTCCAAAACTTGTAATTGGTTTTGCTGCAGAAACTGAAAATCTTGGTAAAAATGCTGAAACAAAATTATTAAATAAAAATTGTGATTGGATTATTGCAAATGATGTTTCCAATAAAAAAATTGGTTTTGATTCTGATTTTAATGAAGTAACAATTTACTATAAAAATAATAGTTTAAAAAAAGATAACTTATCTTTTAAAAAAAAATCTGAATTATCTGATGAAATTGTTGATAAAATTATTAATCAATTAAATTGATGGTTAAAGTTTTAATTAAAAAATTACATCCAGAAGTACAAATACCAGCCTACAAAACAAGTGGTGCTTCAGGTATGGATTT
Organism: Pelagibacteraceae bacterium BACL5 MAG-120820-bin39; assembly: GCA_001438335.1. Lineage (GTDB taxonomy): Bacteria > Pseudomonadota > Alphaproteobacteria > Pelagibacterales > Pelagibacteraceae > Pelagibacter. The sequence continues at coordinate 5,951 of LIBV01000033.1, read as the reverse complement.
AATGGCATTTATACAAGATCCAATTATATTGAAACCAAAATCCTCTTGTTTAGTGCCCACTGGTATAGCAGTAGCATTTCCTAAAGACTTTGAAATTCAAATAAGACCTAGATCAGGACTAGCTGCAAAAAGCAGCATAAGTGTTCTAAATACTCCTGGCACAATTGATAGTGATTATAGAGGCGAGATAAAGGTAATACTTTTTAACCATGGAAATAATGATTTTAAAATCAACAATGAAGATCGAATTGCCCAAATGATTCTAGCGCCAGTAATTAAAATGCAATTAGATGAAGTTAAAGACTTGCCAGAGACCGTAAGAGGAGAGGGTGGTTTTGGTTCAACTGGAAAATGAGCTTAGAATTAAAAAAAAATCAAATTGATAGATATTCAAGACAAATAATCCTTAAAAACATTGGTATTATTGGCCAGAAAAAAATTTTAACATCAAGAGTTTTAATAGTGGGTGCCGGAGGATTAGGTTGTCCTGTCGCAGAATTTTTAGCTAGAGCTGGTGTGGGTAAAATTGGCATTATAGATGATGATAAAGTAAATTTATCAAATCTTCATAGACAAAGCCTTTACGATACAGACGATTTAGGAAAATCTAAAGTTAAGACTGTTAAAGATAAATTAAAAAAAATTAACCCTAATACAAAAGTAAATATTTATAATTATAGAATTAATGAAAAAAATTTTGATAAAATTTTAAAGAATTATGATTTTATTGTTGATGGCTCAGATAATTTTAAAACTAAATTCTTAATTAATGATAACTGTATCAAATTCAAAAAATTTTTGGTTACTGGGGCTATTAGTAAATTTGATGGTCATATATTTACATTTAATTTTAAAGATAAAAAAACTCCATGTTTAAGATGTTTTTATCAAGAAAATGAAATTTCTGATGATATTCTTAATTGTGAATTTGAAGGTGTTTTAGGTACTGTAGCAAATATTGTGGGCAGTTTACAAGCTAATGAAATAATAAAAAAAATAATAAATATTGGTAATAATCTTAATAATTATATTTTGATAATTGATTTATTAAATTTAAATTTTAGAAAAGTTAAATTAAATAAAAGAAAAAATTGTCTATGTTCCTAATTAAAAAAAAATTTTTTATAATTTTTTTTTATTTAATATTAATTTCATGCTCTAATGCTGAGGAAATTTTTTTATCTTTAAAGAAAAATAAGGTCAACGTTCGGTATGGACCAGGTTTTGATTTTCCTATTAAGTATGTTTATAAAAAAATTAATTTACCTATCAAGCAAATTGATAAAAAAGAAAATTTCAGAAGAATAATTGATTTAAAAAATAATAGTGGGTGGATACATATCTCACAGTTAAAACCTGCTAATTCTTTAATTGCAACAGAAGATAAAGTTTTATTTAGTAAACCCTCAATTTTTTCAAAGCCACTAGCTAATATAAAAAAGGGAAGATTATTAGTCGTGCAAAAATGTGAAAGCAACTGGTGTAAAGTTGAAACTGAAACTTTTAAAGGTTGGATAAATAAAGAAAATTTATGGGGATCTATTAATTAAATCGATCTTCCAGTACGCAAGCAACTAGATGAATACGATCTTGTTCACCACCATTAAAAAAATTATGATATTTTTTGTTATTTGTGATCGTTACTGACCCATCAGCGGGCAAATGTTTTGCTACATTTTCTATCACCATAGAGCAACCTGGATTTGTAATAATTGGTATATGTAGTCTTGGTTCAGGGTCTTTATGCCAACTAAGTGTTGATCTTGGCTCTTTTAACAACAATCTAACTCTTCCAAGTTTAAATTTTTTACTCAATGTTTCATAAACCTCTTTGAAATAAGTGTCATGAAATTCAGGAACTAATTGGGTATATTTAGACTCATCTATTTCGATATCTCTAGATACTTCTTTCCCAGTTTCGTCTGGTATAGTCCAATATTGTCCTCTTAATCTATGTCCTTTAATAGAATCTTCATCATTAGGTATTTGATTAATAGGTATAGCTCCAAAATGAGTTACTCCCGGAGAATTGAACTGTCTTCTTTTAAGCACAAGCTCCAAATCAGATCTTAATCTAGAAATATCAAATTTTAGATTTGGAACTTGGTAAAAATCGTCGAAAGTAACTTGAGCCATAATGTTTTAACTACTAATTGATATCAAAACGGTCTGCATTCATAACTTTAGTCCAAGCTGACACAAAGTCATTTACAAACTTATCTTTTGAGTCATCAGTTGCATAAACTTCCGCTAAAGCTCTCAATTGAGAATTTGAACCAAATATTAGGTCAGCTCTAGTTCCTGTCCATTTAACTTTATTTATTTTTCTATCTTTACCTTGGAAGATATCTTCTTTTTTAGACACTTCCTTCCATTTAGTATTTAGATCTAGAAGATTAACAAAAAAGTCATTAGTTAATTTACCAGGTGTTTTAGTTAGAACTCCATGCTTTGAGTTATCAAAGTTAGTTCCCAAAACTCTCATACCACCAACTAATACTGTCATTTCTGCAGCTGTTAATTTTAATAATTGAGCTTTATCGACTAACAATTCTTCAGCAATTGTTGAATTATCACCTTTAGCATAATTTCTAAATCCATCTGCTACTGGCTGAAGTAAACCAAAAGAATGGATGTCTGTTTGTTCTTGAGTAGCATCTCCTCTTCCTGGTTTAAAAGGTACTGTTACTTTTACCCCTGCAGCTTTAGCAGCTTTTTCAACACCAACAGTTCCACCTAATACAATTAGGTCAGCTATTGATACTGATTTAGATTTATTGTTAAATGATTTTTGTATTCTCTCATAAACTTTTAAAACTTTAGATAAAGTTGATGGATTGTTTACTTCCCAATTTTTCATTGGAGCCAATCTGATACGAGCACCATTTGCTCCACCTCTTTTATCTGATCCTCTAAAAGTTGATGCTGAAGCCCAAGCAACAGATACTAATTGCGAAACAGATAAACCTGAGCTAGCTATTTTATTTTTAAGCGACCCGATTTCACTGTTTTTAAGTTTGTATTTACTTCTTGGAATTGGATCCTGCCAAATTAACTCTTCTCTTGGAACTTCAGGCCCTAAATAATTTACTTTAGGTCCCATATCTCTGTGAGTTAATTTAAACCATGCTCTTGCAAAAGCATCGGCAAACTCTTGTGGGTTTGCATGAAAATGTCTAGAAATTCTATTAAATCCTGGATCCATTCTCATTGATAAATCTGTAGTTTGCATCATAGGCATGTTTTTTTTGCCTTTGATATGTGCGTCTGGAGTCATTGCAATGGCTTTACCATTTTTCTTTGGTTTCCACTGATATGCGCCTGCGGGACTTTTAGTTAATTCCCATTCATGACCAAATAAATTATCAAAATAACCCATATCCCATTTAATAGGGTTTGATGTCCATGCTCCTTCGATACCACTACTTATTGTATCTGCACCGTGTCCAGTTTTATAACTGCTATTGTAACCAGTTCCTTGTTCTTGAATTTTAGCTCCTTCTGGCTCTGGTCCTTTATAAGACTCTGCTGCTGCACCGTGAGATTTACCAAAGGTATGTCCTCCTGCAACTAAAGCTACAATCTCGTAATCATTCATAGCCATTCTTCCAAAAGTTTCTCTGATATCTCTAGCTGCCGCTAAAGGATCTGGCTTTCCATCTGGTCCTTGAGGGTTTACATAAATTAATCCCATTTGAACTGCACCTAATGGATTTTCAAGTTCTCTTTTTTTATTATAACGATTATTTGCTAACCATTCTTTTTCTGAACCCCAATAAATATCATCTTCAGGTTCCCAAATATCTTCTCTGCCACCACCAAAGCCAAAAGTTTTTAAACCCATCGACTCAATCGCAACGTTTCCAACTAATACAAATAGATCAGCCCAAGAAATTCTTTTTCCATATTTTTTCTTAATAGGCCAAAGTAATAATCTTGCCTTATCTAAATTGACGTTATCTGGCCAACTATTCAGTGGTGCAAATCTTTGGTTCCCTGTTCCAGCTCCACCTCTACCATCGCCAGTTCTATAAGTTCCAGCAGCATGCCATGCTAATCTTACCATTAATGGACCATAATGACCGTAATCTGCTGGCCACCAACTTTGTGAGTTAGTCATTAATTTTTCTAAATCTTTTTTAAGTGCTTTATAATTTAGTTTTTTAAATTCTTTTTTGTAATCAAATTTCTTATTAAACGGATCAACAAGTTCAGAATGTTGACTTAAAACTTTAAGGTTTAAACTATTAGGCCACCAATCTTTATTGGTTTGTCCTTTTCCCGTGGGATGTTTCTGAGGTATCCCTTCTCCATGATATGGACATTTGCTAATTTCACCTTTCATTTCACTGCTCATTTTGTATCCTTTGTTGTAAGAAAATTTGATTTGTGCTACTTTATAATTATTCTAAAAAAGAAATCAAGGGATATTTAAAAAAATAATTTAAGAATTATTTGTTTTCAACTCTTACAAGAACTTCTACTGAGGTAATTTTTTTACCAGGTAATGAAGTGTTTATTTTAACTTTTTCGACTTGATCATCACTGATATCCGTTAACTCTTTTGTATTGTTATCGTAAAAGTGATGATGAATTTTAGTATTTGTATCAAAGTAACTTTTGTCACTATTAATTGATATCTCTTTTAAATAGCCTTTTTTGTGAAATGCATGAACAGTATTGTATACGGTTGCTAAAGAAATTTTTTCATTCATTTTTTCATCAATTATTTTGACTAAATCATTGACGGTAAAATGAAATGTTTTCTCTGTATCAAATAAAACCTCACATATTTTTAGTCTTTGTTTTGTAGGTCTTAACCCGGATGATCTCAATTTATTTAAAAAAATGCTGTTATTCGTCATGTTCTTTATAATAGTTCTAAACTAAATCTATATTATAATCCTCTAAAATCAAGTAATAAGATCGTTCAATTTTATGAAAAAAAACTCATATTCATACGATGATCTAATCACATGTGGAAATGGTGAGCTTTTTGGGCCAGGTAATGCTAAATTACCTCTTCCCCCAATGCTCATGTTTGATAGAATAACTGAGATAAATGATGATAACGGGGCCTTCAAAAAAGGCTCTTTAAAAGCTGAACTAGATATTAAAGAAAATCTTTGGTTTTTTGATTGTCATTTTAAAGAAGATCCGGTTATGCCAGGATGCCTTGGGCTTGACGCGATGTGGCAACTAGTTGGCTTTTATCTTGGTTGGCTTGGAAATCCAGGAAAAGGTAGGGCTCTAGGGGTTGGAACAGTTAAATTTACTGGAGAAGTTTTAAAAAACGTAAAAACAGTAAAATATGAAATTGATGTGAAAAAAATTTTATCACCGGGAGGAACAACCGTAGGTCTTGCAAATGGGATTGTTTTAGCGGATGATAAAAAAATATATTCAGCAGAGAGTTTAAAAGTAGGTTTGTTTAAATAATGAGAAGAGTTGTAATCACCGGTATTGGAATAGTATCTTGTTTAGGTAACAATCAAGAGGAAGTTCACCAATCCCTATTAAACTCAAAATCAGGAATTTCTTTTAGTGAAGAATATAAAGAGCATAATTTAAAAAGTAATATTCACGGTAAACCAAATATCAAACTTGAAGATCACGTTGATAGAAAAACAATTCGATTTATGGGATCTGGATCTGCTTATAATTATATTGCTATGAAAGAAGCCATTCAAGACTCTGGTTTGGAGGAAAAAGAAGTAAGTAATTTTAAATCGGGAATTGTAATGGGTTCAGGTGGACCCTCTATTGAAAATGTAGTTTTATCTGTTGATAAAACTAGAGCAAAAACTCCAAAATTAATGGGACCATTTATTGTACCAAGAACTATGGCTAGTACAGCCTCTGCTACTTTAGCAGTACCGTTCAAAATTAAAGGAGTAAATTATACGATGAGTTCAGCTTGTGCTACTAGCGGCCATTGTATAGGTCATGCG
>LIBV01000032.1 GCA_001438335.1 Pelagibacteraceae bacterium BACL5 MAG-120820-bin39 | reverse complement strand
CACCATTAACATGCAAAGTTTCACCATTAATGTAGTCAGATTGATTTGAGGCTAAAAAGAGAACAGCATTGGCAATATCATCTGGTTCACCTAATCTAGCTGAAGGAATCTTTGAGATTATTACTTCTTTAAATTTTTCATCAATTTTATCTGTCATGGCTGTTTTAATGAAGCCTGGTGATATACAATTTATATTAATATTTTTTTTGGCATATTCTATTGCCAAACTTTTTGACATAGCCACAATACCAGCTTTTGAAGCTGTATAGTTTACTTGACCTACATTTCCTGTATGCCCCACAACAGATGTGATATTTACAATTTTTCCCGATTTATTTTTTAACATTTTCTTAATAGCAAACTTACTTATTAAAAATGTTGAGGTAAGATTGATGTCTATTACTTTTTTCCATTCATCAATAGTCATTCTAATGGCTAAATTATCTTTAGTGATTCCAGCATTATTGATTACACAATCTAAACTTCCACCAAGTTCATTGGTAGAATTATCAATAAATTCCTCAATCTTATCACTTTGAGATATATCAAACTGTAGAATTTTAATATCATTATAATTTTTTTTAAGCTCTTCTAATTTTTCAATTCTAGTTCCTGAGGCTAAAATTTTTGCACCAGACTCATATAATTTTTTAACAATAGAATTTCCAATACCACCTGAAGCTCCTGTAACAATAATATTTTTATTTTTTAAATCACTCATATCTGGATATTTTTAATATCACTTTCATTATTAATTGCATTAATTTTAACCTCTTTGTTTATTCTTTTAACTAACCCAGATAATACTTTTCCTGGCCCAATCTCTATAAATTGATTTACTCCATTGTTAATCATATTGATTACACTTTCTCTCCATCTAACTCTATTTTCAATTTGTTTAATTAATAGTTCTTTTAGTTCATTAATATCTACAATTTCTTTAGCAGTAACATTTGAAATTAATTTTATTGAGGATTGTTGAAAATTCAGTTTCATAATTTCTGAATTCATAACATTGCTCGCTTTGTTCATTAAGCTGCAATGAAAAGGAGCACTAACTGGTAATTTTATATTTTTAATGCTATTTGATTTTAAAATTTCTATTAGTTTTTCAATATCATTTATTTTTCCACTTAAAACTAGTTGACCCTCTGAATTATCATTAGCAATTTGAATGTGAAATTCTTTTTCATTATCTTTTATAATTTTTTCAATTACTTCTACGGTTGACCCTAGAACAGCAACCATTCCCCCCTCACCTTTTGGAACTGCATTTTGCATTGCATCACCCCGAATTTTTAAAATTTTTATAGTATCTTCAAAATTTAAGTACCCCGCACTACAAAGCGCAGAATATTCACCTAAAGAATGGCCAGCAAAATATTTTGCTTTACTTAAATCAATATTAAATTCATTTTTAACTATATTAAAAATAGAGTAACTAATTAGAAAAATCGCTGGCTGAGTATTAACAGTAAGGTCTAATTCCTCTTTTGGGCCTTCTAATATTAGCTTAGATAAAGGTGATTGAAGTATTTCATCAGCTTCTTTAAATAGCTTTTTGACAAAATCATACTTGTCGTAGAACTCTTTTCCCATTCCAACTAATTGTGAACCCTGGCCTGGAAAAATAACTGAAAACATTTAAAAAACTAAAATTTATTGCCTTTTTAACTATTGTAATTAAAGAATTATAATAGTATATCCTCGCTTTTAATTAAACAACATTTATGAATTTATACGAACACACTATTATTGCTAGACAAGATACTTCACCGAGTGAAATTAAGCAACTAGTCGAAAAATACTCCAAGATTGTTGAAAAAAATGAAGGAGAAGTTGTAAAAACTGAAAATTGGGGGCTACTAAATCTATCTTATATAATTAAAAAAAATAAAAAAGGTAGTTACATTCATTTTAAGATCAAAGGTAAAGGCAATGTTGTTTCAGAATTAGAAAAAAATGAAGCAATTGATAAAAAATTACTAAGATACCTAACTGTTAAAGTTAAAGAATTTGATTTAGATACAAATTATTTTGCTAGACGAGAAGATAACGAAAAATTTGAAAAAAAAGAAAATACTGAAAATTAATTATGCCTAAAAGACAAAGTGGAAATAAAAAAGGAAAACAAAGTAATTTTGCTAAATTAAGCATATTTCAGCCCAACAAATATAAGTTTAAAAAAAGTTGCCCTCTATCAATTAAGGGTGCACCTAAAGTAGATTATAAAAATATAAGACTACTTAAAAAATATATGTCTGAAAATGGAAAAATTCTACCGTCAAGAATTACAAATGTTAGTCAAAAAAAACAAAGAGAATTATCTTTATCAATTAAAAGAGCTAGAAATTTAGCATTAATATAAAATGAAAGTTATTTTATTAGAAAATTTAAAAAGAATTGGATCTATAGGTGAAATTATAGATGTAAAAAGAGGCTTTGCTAGAAATTATTTAATAGCAAATAAAAAAGCACTTTATGCTTCTAAAGAAAATATTTCTCAAGTTGAAAAAATAAAATCAGATTTATCTAAAAAAGATAACGAAAAAAAACAAGAAGCAAAACAAGTTGCTGAACAAATAAATAAAAAAGAATATTCAGTTAAAAAATTAAGCACAGAGAATAACGAATTATATGGTTCAGTAAAACCAACTGAAATTGCAAAACTTATTCAAACTGAAAATAAAATTGATGTTAAGCCTTCAATGATTCAACCTCTTAAAGAAATTAAATCAATTGGTAAATTCAAAGTAAAAATAACATTACACTCTGAAGTAGAAGCTGAAATTACAGTTAATGTAGAGTCAGCTGAAACAATTCAATAATTATACAATTTTTTCCCCAGCTAATTAAAGAGATTTTTTTTTAGAAAATTTTCTATAAACCTGTTCTTATGGAAAATACTTTAAGTATTGTAAAAGATAAATTTAAAGAACTGCCAAATAATATAGAGGCTGAACAAGCTGTTATTGGATCCATACTTGTTACTAATGAAATCTTTGATGAAATTAATATAATTATTTCCAATAAAAATTTTTATGACCCAATGCATCAAAAAATTTTTGTTGCGATTGAAAGTCTTATTTATAAAGGAATGTTGGCCAATCCTATTACTCTTAAGAATTATTTTGAAGATGAAAAAGATGACATTAATGTTCCAGAATATTTAGTTAAAATTACTAAATTTTCCACATCCTCAAGACAGGCTACTGAATATTCAAAAATTATCTACGATATGTTTGTTAGAAGAGAATTAATTAAAATTTCAGAGCAAACAATTGATAGTGCTAAATTAAATGATTTAAATACTAATGGTCAAACTATAATAGAAAACTCTGAGAGATTATTATTTGATCTTGCTGAAAAAGGTTCTTTTAATTCATCATTAATTAAGTTTGATGAAGCAATGAGGCAAACTATTGAGATGGCCTCAGCAGCATATAAAAATGAAGAAGGAATAGTTGGAGTTCCAACTGGCTTAAGAGATCTTGATGACCGATTAGGTGGATTACATCCGTCTGATTTAGTTATAATTGCTGGACGTCCATCGATGGGTAAAACTGCACTTGCAACAAATATTGCATTCAATGCTGCTCAAAAATTACAAGAAAGTGGAAAGAAATCATCAATTGCATTTTTTTCTCTTGAAATGTCCTCAGAACAACTTTCAACCAGAATTCTTGCGGAACAATCTAGAATTAAATCTAATGATATAAGAAGAGGCAGAATTTCTGACGAACAATTTGATAAATTTATCGAAACATCAAAAAATATTGCTGAACTCCCATTATATATTGATGAAACTCCAGCACTTAGTATTGCAGCAATGAGTAATAGAGCACGAAGAATTAAAAGACTGCATGGATTAGATATGATTGTTGTTGACTACATTCAGTTAATGCGAGGATCATTTAATAATAAAGATGGTAGAGTTCAGGAAATTTCTGAGATTACCCAGGGTCTAAAAGCTATTGCAAAAGAATTGTCTATACCTGTTTTAGCTTTATCTCAATTATCTAGAGCAGTCGAACAGCGGGATGATAAAAAACCTCAACTATCAGATTTAAGAGAGTCAGGTTCAATTGAACAAGATGCTGATGTGGTGATGTTTGTTTATCGAGAAGCTTATTATCTAGAAAGAAAAGAGCCAAGACCAGCAACTGTTGAGCATGCAGAATGGCAAGCTAAAATGAACGAAGTTTCAAATTTAGCAGAAATTATTATTGGTAAACAAAGACATGGGCCAACAGGTAATGTCATGCTTGAATTTGAGGCAATGTTCACCAAATTTAAAGATACTCAAAATAGTTAAATTCCAATATAAAAGAGCTAAATGTTTGCTCATTTGTATCAAAACTCAATATTAAAAAATCCTAGATCAATTCTAATTTTACTGATTTTAGCATTACTTGGTTTTGGCTATTATTCTAAGGATTTTAGATTGGATGCTTCATCAGAAACTTTATTAATTGAAGGAGATCCTGATCTTGCTTACTTAAAAGAAGTAACCGAAAGATATGGTTCTAAGGAATTTTTGATACTTACTTATACCCCAAAAGAAGGGATGATAAGTGACACCTCGGTTAATAATCTTTTAAGTTTAAAATATAAAATTCAAAGTTTAGATTGGGTTGATGGTGTAATCACCCTTCTCGATATCCCTTTATTAGATAATTCAGACGCCCCTCTCCAAGAAAGATTGGAAAGCTTTAAAACACTTAAAGATGAAGAGGTTGATAAAGCTAGAGGTTTTAAGGAAATTCTCAATAGCCCAGTATTTAGAAACTTTGTCATAAGTGAAGATGGAAAAACTAGCGGTATCATAGTTAATATAAAACCAAACAAGGAAATAGAAGATATCCAAAATAAATCTAAGGAAGAGTTAGAGGCATACAAAGATTTAATCAAAAAACAAAATCATGAAAATATTTTGGAAATTAGAGATGTAATTAAAAGTTACGAAAATACAGGAAAAATTTTCTTAGGAGGTATCCCAATGATTGCAGATGACATGATGTCATTTATTAAAAGTGATATCATCGTATTTGGTTTAGGGGTTCTGCTATTTATAATTGCAACCTTATGGTTTGTTTTTAGAAAATTAATTTGGATCATTGTTCCAATTAGCAGCTGTTTCTTTTCGGTTGTAATTATGATGGGTCTTTTGGGTTTACTAGGCTGGAAGGTTACGGTGATCTCATCAAATTTTATTGCCTTAATGTTAATACTAACTATGGCAATGAACATTCATATCAGTACTCGTTTTTTACAACTTAAAAATGAATTTCCTAATAAAGATAATTTAGAAATTTTATCTGTAACTACAGGTAAAATGTTTTGGCCAATACTTTATACAGTTCTTACAACCATATTTGCATTTTTATCTTTAATATTTAGTGGAATAAAACCTATTATTGATTTTGGTTGGATGATGACGTTTGGATTGATTACCTCATTCATTATTACTTTTACTTTACTGCCTACTCTTTTGAATTTTGCACCTAGCAAAAATATATCCATAAAAAAAGAGGAGAGCTCAAAAATAACTTCATTTTTTTCACAGGTTTCTCAAAGTAATAGAAATGTTGTTTTAATTACAACTGCTGTCGTCATTATATTGAGCGTTATCGGTATTAGTCGGCTTGAAGTAGAAAATAGTTTTATAAATTATTTTAATAAAAATACAGAAATTTATAAAGGGATGAAACTCATCGATGAAGAATTAGGCGGAACTACACCTCTAGAAGTTATTTTAAAATTCCCAAATAAAGAAAAAGTCAAATCAGAAGAAGATGACGACTTTGAAGAATGGGAAGATGATGACTCAAGTAATGATGAAAAATATTGGTTTACAAAAGATAAAATAGATAAAATAACATCAATACATAATTATTTAGATGGTTTGCCAGAAATTGGCAAAGTATTGTCTTTTTCTTCAATTATTAATGTTGCTACTCAACTTAATAACAATAAACCTTTAGGGACTTTAGAAATGGGTGTGCTTTACTCAAAAATTCCCCAAAGTATTAAATCTCAAATAATTGATCCTTATATTTCTATTAAAGATAATGAAGCTAGAATTAGTTTAAGAATAATTGACTCGCAAGAAAATCTTAGAAGAAATGATTTAATAAATAAAATTAATAATGATTTAAAAAATAAATTCAAATTAGATGAAAGTGAATATAAATTAGCAGGAGTTTTAATTCTTTTTAACAATTTGCTTCAAAGCTTATTTAAATCTCAAATTTTAACTTTAGGATTAGTCATGATTGGTATTTTGGCAATGTTTATAGTTTTATTTAGAAACATTAAACTGGCCTTAATTGGAGTTGTGCCAAACTTTATTGCTGCTTTTTTTATACTTGGCATTATAGGATTACTAGGAATTCCACTAGACATGATGACAATTACTATCGCAGCAATCACTATAGGAATAGCTGTGGATAATAGTATTCACTATATCTATAGATTTAAAGAAGAGTTTAAAAAAATTAAAAATTATGAAAAAACAATGAATGAGTGTCATGCAACTGTTGGTGTAGCTATATTAAATACATCTATTACAATTGTTTTTGGTTTTTCAATTTTAGTTTTATCAAAATTTATACCAACAATTTATTTTGGACTGTTTACTGGTTTGGCTATGATGCTAGCAATGATTTCAGTTTTAACTTTACTCCCTTCATTAATTTTGATGTTTAAACCATTTGGAAAATAGAATTAATGCTTGATGCAATTAAAGATTTTTTTTTAGAAACATCTATTATTGACATCTCTTATTTAGTCATAACAATTTTATCTTTAATAAAATGTTCAAAAAAAGGTTTTGTGCTTAGTATCTTAGCAATGGCAAAATGGTTGTTAGCTTACATCATAACATTAATATTATTCCCTAGAGTTAAACCTTATCTAAAAGACATTATTGATAACGACTATGTCCTTGATGTTGGATTGGGTATCTCAATATTTGTTGTAGTAATATTTTTAATATTAATGATTAATAAAGGAATTAGTAAAGCGGTAAGCTATTCTGGTCTTGGAAGTTTAGATACTGTATTTGGATTCTTTTTTGGATTTATAAGAGCTTATATTATTTCAGTATGTTTATTCTCAGCAATACATATTGTATATAACTCAGATAAATGGCCTATAAACGCAGATAAATCATACGTCTTTCCATACTTAAAAAAAGGTAGTAATTATCTCATAAAAGAATTTCCTAATGAAAAAACATATCAAGATTCTAAAGAAAAAATTGAAGAACTTTGATCCAAAATTAAAAGAAGAGTGTGGAGTGTTTGGCATCAGCAATATAACTGACGCTTCTGCTTTAGTGGCTCTAGGTTTGCATGCACTACAACATCGAGGTCAAGAAGGTTGTGGGATCGTGACTTTTGATGGTGAAAAATACTATTCTGAAAAACGATTTGGCTTAGTTGGAGATAACTTTAATAAGGAAAAAATTCTTAATAACCTTCAAGGTAACTATGCTATTGGTCACAATAGATATAGCACTACCGGCAGTAATACTTTACGAAATATTCAGCCATTCTTTGCAGATACAAATGCAGGGGGTATTGGTGTTGCTCATAATGGCAATCTAACTAACTCAATCACTTTAAGAAATAAATTAGTTCAAGATGGTGCAATTTTTCACACTACTTCAGATACAGAAACAATTGTTCAATTAATAGCTAAATCAAAAAGAGTAAAAACAATAGATAAAATTGTGGATGCAATATTTCAAATTCAAGGTGGTTATGCATTAGTGATGCTTACTCAAACTTCATTAATTGGGGTGAGAGATCCTTTTGGAATAAGGCCACTAGTTATTGGAAAATTAAAAAATAGCTATGTACTTGCATCAGAAACTTGTGCACTTGATATAATTGGTGCAAAATTTATTAGAGAAGTTGAAAATGGTGAAATAGTCTTGATCGAAAATGATAAATTAACTAGCATCAAACCCTTTCCGCCTAAAAAAGTAAGACCTTGTGTATTTGAATACATTTATTTTGCAAGACCTGATAGTATTTTAGATGGCAAAACTGCGTATGAACATAGAAAAAATTTAGGAATAGAGCTTGCTAAAGAAAATAATGTTGAAGCTGATATTGTGGTGCCTGTTCCAGACTCAGGTAATGCTGCTGCATTAGGATTCGCACAACATCTTGGAAAAAATTTTGAACTTGGTTTAATTCGAAATCATTATGTTGGTAGAACTTTTATTGAACCTAGTCAAAAAATTAGAAGTCTTGGAGTTAAATTAAAATTAAATGCAAATAAGACTGCGATCAAAGATAAAGTTATAATCTTAATTGATGACTCGTTAGTTAGAGGTACAACTTCTCACAAAATTGTAAAAATGCTTTATGATGCAGGTGCTAAAGAAGTCCATGTTAAAATCGCTTGTCCAGAAATAAGGTACCCAGACTTTTATGGTGTAGATACACCAACTAAAAAAGAGCTATTAGCAGCCAATAAAAATAATGATGAAATCTGTGAATACATTGGCGCAAAGTCTCTTAAATTTTTATCTTTAGATGGATTGTATAGAGCCATCGGTTTTAAAAATAGAAATGAAAACTATCCGCAATTAACGGATCATTATTTTACAGGAGATTATCCAGTAAAACCAATTGATGAGCTTGGGGATAGTAAAGTAACTCAATTATCTCTATTAAGCTCAGCATCAAATAATTAAATATGAAGACTGTTAATTTCACACAAATGAAAGATGGTACTAAAGATGAATATTTACTGCTCGATGAATATGAGCAAGATTATATTAATGGAACTGCTGATAGAATTTTAAACTTTATGAAAGGCCTCACTTCTACGCTTGAAGGATATAAAATTACCAGACTAGAGCATTCCCTTCAAACAGCAACTAGAGCTTTAAAAGATGGTGCTGATGAAGAAATGATAGTAGCCGCTTTACTTCACGACATAGGCGATGAGCTCGCACCATTAAATCATTCGGAATATGCTGCGGCAGTATTAAAACCTTATGTCAGCGAAAAAACTCACTGGATTGTAGAAAAACATGGAGAATTTCAAATGTATTATTATGCTCATCATTTAGGAAAAAATAAAAATCAAAGGGAAAAATATAAAGATCATAAGTACTATCAAGAAGCTATAGATTTTTGTGAAAAATGGGACCAAGCTTCTTTTGACCCTAATTATGAAAGCTTACCCTTAGAAAAGTTTGCACCCATGGTAAAAAATGTTTTTTCAAGAAAACCATATTCTTTGCTTAACAGCAATTAATAAACTAAAATTAAAAATCAATGATTAATAAAAAAGAACAAATAATCGATTACTTCAAATCTGGGATTAAGGAGAGCAAAAAATTCAAGATTGGAATTGAACATGAAAAGTTTCTGTTTGATTTAAACAGTAATAAAAGAATTGATTATGTAAAGATTAAAGAAATGTTTTCAGCTTTAGCTGAATTTGGTTGGAAACCTATTTTAGAAAAAAATAATATTATTGGACTTAATAAGGATGGAAAAAATATAACTCTTGAACCAGGTAATCAAATTGAACTTTCTGGAGATCAGCTTAATAATATTCATGAAGCGTGTGCAGAATCTCAAGATTATCTTTTTGAATTAAGACAAGTTACTAAAAAATTAAATATAAAAATTGTAAGTGCAGGTTTTGATCCAATTTCTAAATTAGATGAGATTCCAAATAATCCAAAACAAAGATATGAGCTAATGACCAAAGATATGCCCAAAGGAGGTCAATTAAGTTTAGATATGATGTATAGAACATGTGGTACACAATTAAATGTTGATTACAATTCTGAAGAAGATTTTATTAAAAAATTTAAACTTGTTAATTCTATTGTACCCATATCAATTGCTTTATTTGCAAACTCATCAATAGTAGAAAAAAAAAATAGTAATTATTTATCTTATCGTTCGAAAGTTTGGCAAAATACTTCAAGGGGAGGATTGCCAAAATTATTTTTTGAAAATTTAAATTTTGAAAAATATGCAGATTTTATAATTAATTCTTCAATGTTATTTATTGAAAATGAAAAAAACTATATCTCAGGGCAAAAATATACCTTTAAAGATTTTATGGAAGGCAAAATTACTGAAATCGGAAATAGGTTGCCTACTGAAAATGATTTAACCACTCACCTTTCAACAATATTTACTGAGAATAGATTAAAAAAATATATTGAGTTAAGATCTATGGATGCCTGTGGATGGGACTGTTTATGTTCAGGACCAGCTTACAATTTAGG
>LIBV01000031.1 GCA_001438335.1 Pelagibacteraceae bacterium BACL5 MAG-120820-bin39 | reverse complement strand
TTGGTAGAGAAAAAATCTTAAAGGTTCATGCTAAAAAGATTAAAATGGGACCAGATGTAAATTTAAGAACTATTGCAAGAGGAACTCCAGGTTTTTCTGGAGCTGATTTAGCAAATTTAGTTAATGAAGCGGCTTTGCTTGCGGCTAGAAAAAGTAAGAGAATTGTTACGATCAATGAATTTGAAGAAGCAAAAGATAAAGTGATGATGGGTGCAGAAAGAAGATCAATGGTTATGACTGAAGAAGAGAAAAAATTGACGGCTTACCATGAAGGTGGACATGCTTTAGTTTCATTTAATATGACGGGATATGATCCAATTCATAAAGCCACGATCATTCCAAGAGGACGTGCTTTAGGGATGGTAATGAATTTACCAGAAAGAGATAGGCATGGTCATTCTATTAAATACTTAAAGGCAAGATTGGCGGTATGTTTTGGCGGAAGAGTAGCGGAAGAAATTATATTTGGAAAAGATAATATATCTACAGGAGCAGGTGGCGGAAGTGGTTCAGACATCAACCAAGCAACTAGTCTTGCAAGAGCCATGGTTACTAAATATGGAATGAGTGAAGAGTTAGGGCCTGTTGAATATGGTGAAAATGAAGAAGAGGTTTTTTTAGGTAGATCTGTAGCGAGAACACAGAGTGTTTCTGAGGCAGTAGCTCAAAAAATTGATAAAGAGATTAGAATTTTAGTTGACGAAGGTTACAACAAAGCTAGAGAAATCTTGACAACTAAAATAGATGATCTTCATAAAATAGCAAAAGCTTTGTTAACTTACGAAACTTTAACAGGTGAAGAGATAGAAAATATTATTAATAAAAATTTATATCCATCAGATAAAGCGGACTTAAAAGTTGAAGATGATGATAAGACTTCAGCTTTAGGTGCAATGGGGCTTAAACCAAAAATAGTTCATTAAGTTTAATGACTAGATATTACACAAGAGCGTGTAATTTCTATTATGGAAAAAACTCACAAAATTTAATTAATTCCAAAAAGACCCTTCCGTTGAATGGAAATAAATTTATATCATTTGATGAAGTTGAAATAATTACTAGAAAATCAAAAAAAAAAATCAAAGTTAATAGTATTAAATATTTACCTACAAGTATTAAAAAAAAAATTTTTAAAGATATAAAAATAATTACATCAAAAAAAAAAAATTTTTCTAATTTTAATTTTAATAAGATACCTTTGATCATGGGGGTTTTGAATTTAACTCCAGACAGTTTTTCTGATGGAGGAAAATTCAATAGTTTAGGCAAAGGTATTAATCATGCTAAAAAACTTCTTAAAGAAGGAGTGGATATTATTGATATTGGAGGGGAGTCTACTAGACCTGGATCTCAAACAGTTAATTCAATACAAGAATGGAATAGAATAAAAAAAATTCTAAAAAAATTAAAATATTTTAATACTTCTTTGGATACAAGAAAAGCGGATATAATGCAAAAAGGTATTAATTTAGGAGTGAATCTTATTAATGATGTTTCAGGGATAAGTTTTGATAAGAATTCGATTAAGATTTTAAAGAAATATAAAACGCCTTTTGTTTTACAACATTCAAGAGGAACACCAGATATAATGCAAAAAAATCCGAAATATAAAAATGTAGTTTTAGATATTTATGATTATTTTGAAGATAAAATAAAATTTTTACGAAAAAATGGCATTTTACATAATAAAATTATTTTAGATCCAGGAATAGGATTTGGAAAAAATTTAAAACATAATGTGATGCTTTTACAAAGCATTTCTATTTTTCATTCTCTGGGTTTTCCTATAATGCTTGGAATATCTAGAAAAAGATTTATAGGAGACATAGCTGAAGAAAATGATGATAAAAAAAGAGTTGGAGGAACTTTGTCTTCAAGTATTTTTTCTTTAATGCAGGGAGTTCAGTTAATTAGAGTACATGATGTAAATGAGATTATTCAGGGCGTTAAGGTATTTAAAAGATTATTAGATTAATAATGACAAAAAAATATTTTGGAACAGATGGCATTAGAGGCAAAGTTAATAGTAAAAATATTAATGGAGAAATGTTTTATAAATTTGGATTATCAGCAGGAAAATATTTTACGAATTTAAAGAAAAATAAACAGACAGCAATTATTGCTAAAGATACCCGGTTGTCAGGTTACTCTTTAGAGCCAGCCTTGGTTTCTGGTCTTACCTCTGCAGGTATGCACGTATATACATTAGGACCTTTGCCAACTAATGGTTTAGCAATGCTTACTAAATCTATGAAAGCAAATATGGGAATTATGATTACTGCTTCTCATAATCCTTATTACGATAATGGTTTAAAACTCTTTGGTCCAGATGGATTAAAACTTTCTGATAAAATTGAAAAAAGAATTGAAAAAATAATTGATAAGCCAATCGAAGGTCAATTTGCCCAATCTAAAATGTTGGGTAGAGTAAAACGTTTAGAAACTGCTACTGACCAATATATTAAAATTTTAAAAAATAATTTTCCAAAAAATTTTAATCTAAAAGGTTTAAAAGTAGTATTAGATTGTGCTAATGGCGCAGGTTACAAGGTTGGACCTAAATTATTAAAATCTTTGGGGGCTAATTTAATAGTAATCGGCAATCATCCAAATGGACTAAATATTAATAATAAATCTGGATCAACTTATCCAAATATAATTAAAAATGCAGTTATAAAAAACAAAGCAGATATTGGAATTTCATTAGACGGAGATGCAGATCGAATAATTATGTGTGATGAAAAAGGCAAAATTATTGATGGTGACCAAATAATAGCTGCATTAGCTTTAACTTGGAAAAGAAAAAAAATTCTAAAAGGAGGAGTCGTTGGAACTTTAATGAGTAATTATGGTTTAGAAAAATTTTTTAAATTAAAAAAAATTAAATTTGTTAGAGCGAATGTAGGTGACAGATATGTAAAAAATCTTATGTTAAAAAATAAATATAATTTAGGTGGAGAACAATCTGGTCATATCATTTTGGGAAAATATGCTACAACTGGAGATGGACTGTTAGTTGCTCTTGAGGTTTTGCAAGAGATCAATAAAGGAGTAAAGGCTAGTAGTTTTTTTGATATATTTAAAAAAACACCACAAATTTTAGAAAACATAACATTTAGGAATAATAATATTTTAAATAATTTATTAGTAAAAAAAGCTATTAAAACTTCAAATAATCTAATTAAAAATCATGGACGAGTTTTAGTAAGAAAATCAGGAACAGAACCCAAAATAAGAATAATGGTAGAAACAGAAAATATGAAACTATTAAATAATTGTATTCATATAATAAAAAAAGAGATTACTAAAATTGAAACCTAGGTCAAAAATATTAATTATTGCAGGTTCTGATTCATCTGGTGGAGCTGGAATTCAAGCAGATATTAAAACTGCTACAAGCTTAGGCTCTTATGCAATGACAGCTGTAACTGCTGTTACAGTGCAGAATACTATGGGTGTTAATTCAGTTTTGCCAATCAGCTCTAAATTTATTTTCGATCAAATCATATTTACTGCTAATGATATAAAACCTCAGGGAATTAAAATCGGAATGTTGCACTCAACAGAGATAATTAAAAGTGTAATTAGCGCCTTAAGAAAAAATAAATTTAAAAATATTGTTTTGGATCCAGTTATGATTGCAAAAGGAGGAGCTAAACTAATTAACAATAAAGCAATATTTTACTTAAAAAATAAATTAATCAAATATGTTCATTTAATTACTCCAAATATACCTGAGGCTGAAATTTTAACTGGGGTAAAAATTAACACAAAAGAAGATATGATTTTAAGTGCGAGCAAACTAATCAAAATGGGTGCTAAAAATGTATTGATTAAAGGTGGGCATTTAAAATCTGCTCTTGTTCATGATATTTTAGTAAACAAAAAAGAAATTAAAATATTTAATAGCAAAAGGATAAAAACTAAAAATACTCATGGAACAGGCTGTACATTATCAACAGCGGTAACTACTTTTTTGTCATGTGGAAAACCTATAAAGAAATCTTGTGAATTAGGTATTAAATATGTTAATTCAGCAGTTAGAACTAACCCTAAATTTGGAAAAGGCCATGGCCCAATTAATCATCTCGTAACAATTAATTTGGATAAAAATTTTAAATAATGAGAAATATAGTAGTAGTAGGCTCGCAGTGGGGAGATGAAGGTAAAGGCAAAATAGTTGACTGGCTTTCAGAACAAGCAGATGTAGTTATACGTTTTCAAGGTGGACATAATGCTGGCCACACATTGGTGATTGATGGAATTACATATAAGTTAAGATTATTGCCATCTGGAATAGTTAGAAAAAATAAGATTTCAATAATTGGTAATGGTGTTGTTGTTGATCCATGGGCATTGTTGGAAGAAATTCAAGAAATTAAAGAAAAAGGTGTAGAGGTAAATATCGATAACTTTATTATTTCTGAGGCTGCAAATTTAATTTTACCTTTTCATAGGGAAATGGATGAAATTAGAGAAGATGCGGCTGGCAAAGGCAAGATTGGAACTACAAGAAGAGGTATTGGGCCTGCTTATGAAGATAAGGTGGGAAGAAGATCTATAAGGGTTATGGATTTAAGATCTGAAAAAAATTTAGACCAAAGACTTGAGTCAGTGCTTCAACATCATAATGCAATTAGAAAAGGCTTAGGAAAAGAAATATTCAAAAAAGATCAGTTAAAAAAAGATTTATTAAAAATTGCACCTGAAATTTTAAAGTTTTCTCAACCAGTTTGGTTAAAGATAGATGAGTTTAAAAAACAGAAAAAAAGAATATTATTTGAGGGTGCGCAAGGAATATTACTTGATGTTGATCATGGAACTTACCCTTTTGTAACTTCATCTAATACTGTAGCATCTAGTGCGGCAACTGGTTCAGGATGTGGACCTAATTCAATACATTATGTTTTAGGCATTACCAAAGCTTATACAACTAGAGTAGGTGAAGGACCATTCCCAACAGAGTTGAAGGATGAAGTTGGAGAGTTGTTGGGAACAAGAGGTAAAGAGTTTGGAACAGTAACGAGTAGAAAAAGAAGATGTGGTTGGTTTGATGGAGTTTTGGTCAGACAAACAATAAAAATTTCAGGAATTGATGGGATTGCTTTGACTAAACTTGATGTTCTTGATGAGTTAGATGAAATTAAAATGTGTATTCAATATGAGCTTGATGGAAAAAAAATAGATTATCTTCCAGCTGCAGTGGAGGATCAATTAAAGATAAAACCTATCTATAAAACTTTTCCAGGATGGAAGTGTTCTACAAATGGAATTAAAAACATCGAAGCATTACCAGAAAATGCTAAGAATTATATTTTTGCTTTAGAAGATTTTATTGGAGCAAAGGTATCAAGTGTATCCACAAGCCCAGAAAGAAAAGATACAATATTAATTGAAAATCCTTTTGATGTTTAGTTTGCAGGCAACAAATTTTTAGATTTTGCTAGAATAAGCATATGTTTTTGTAATTTTTCAAATGCTTTATTTTCTATTTGTCTAACTCTTTCTCTGCTGATTTTATATTTTTTACTTAAATCTTCTAAAGTAGTTGGGTTATCATTTAATCTTCTTGAAAATAAAATTTCTTTTTCTCTTTGATTTAATACTTGTATAGAATTTTTTAACAAATCTTTTCTTTGTTTCATTTCTTCTTGATGTGCAAATTTAAGGTCATGGTCTAACTCTTTATCAACTAGCCAATCTTGCCATTCATCACCATCTTCTCCAACTTGAGCATTTAAAGAAAACTCTTTCCCTGAAAGTCTTCTATTCATTGAAATTACTTCCTCTTTACTAACATCTAGTTTATTTGCTATTTCTTCAACATGTTCATTTCTTAAATCTCCTTCAGATTGAGGAGCTATTTGGTTTTTAATTTTTTTTAGATTAAAAAATAATTTTTTTTGTGCAGTGGTCGTTCCAATTTTGACTAAACTCCAAGATCTTAGGATATATTCTTGAATAGAAGCCTTAATCCACCACATGGCATAGGTTGCTAATCTAAAGCCTTTTTCAGGTTCAAATTTTTTGACAGCATGCATTAACCCAACATTCCCTTCTGAAATCATTTCATTAACTGGTAGACCATAACCCTTGTATCCCATTGCAATTTTAGCAACTAAACGTAAATGACTTGTTACAAGTTTTTCAGCAGCTTTAATATTTCCTGTAGTTTTCCAATTTTTTGCCAACATGTATTCTTCTTCTGCATCCAGCATTGGAAATTTTTTAATCTGTTCTAAATACGCAGACAGACCACCTTCATTGCTTAGAGCAGGTAAGTTATTATTTAAAGCTACATTCATCGATTAGTTTATCTAATTAATTATTTTAATATTTCAATCACTTATTTAGTAGTTTTTCCAAGACTTTCTAAAATAATACTAAGTTCTTGTGGCAAAATTGAGGAAAATATCATTTCTTGATTTTTTTTTGGATGAGTAAATCCTAAAGTTTTAGCATGTAGAAACTGTCTATCTAGACTTATTATTAGATTTTCTAACTCTAAATTAATATTTTTTATTTTTTTATATTTTTTTTTGTATTTGTTGTCACCTAAAATACTATGACCTAAATAATTCATATGAACACGAATTTGATGCGTTCTTCCAGTTTCTAATTTGCACTCAATTAAACTTAGGGTGGGGGTATTTTTATTTTCAAAAACTTCAATAGTTTCATAGTTAGTAATTGCTTTTTTACCTTTAGAATTACTTACTTCCATCATTTGTCTATTTTTTGAACTTCTTGTAATAAATGTTTCAATTCTCCCTTTAGAGGGGCGCAATTTTCCCCATACTAGTAATTGATAAATTCTAGTTATGCTATGCTCATTAAATTGATTGGATAAATGTTCGTGAGTAAAATTATTTTTAGCAATCACAACTAATCCTGATGTGTCTTTATCTATTCTATGTACAATACCTGGTCTTAATTCATCCCCAATATTGGATAAGGAATCTTTATCATAATTCACTAATGCATTAACAATTGTATTATCATAATTACCTGCACCCGGATGCATTACAATACCAGCTGGCTTATTTAGAACTATAAGATCTTCATCTTCAAAAATAATATCTAGTTTATAATCATAAGGCTTTAATGACGCTGTTTTTGGCTCTGGTATTTCTAAATATATTTTATCACCAGGTAAAATTTTTTTTGAGGGATCGAGAATAATTGAATTATTAAGTTTAACTTTTTTATCTAAGATTAAGTTTTTAATTCTTGTTCTGCTGATATCTTTTTGATGTTTGTTAATAAAAACATCTAATCTTAAGCTTATTTCTTCAGTTGAAGCTATTAAATTAATTTTTTTT
This sequence comes from Pelagibacteraceae bacterium BACL5 MAG-120820-bin39, assembly GCA_001438335.1. GTDB lineage: Bacteria > Pseudomonadota > Alphaproteobacteria > Pelagibacterales > Pelagibacteraceae > Pelagibacter. The sequence continues at coordinate 3,090 of LIBV01000031.1, read as the reverse complement.
TCCATATTATGTTATATTAATACTATATGCGCTTGTAGCTCAATTGGATAGAGCGCCTGACTTCGGATCAGGAGGTTCTGGGTTCAACTCCTAGCAGGCGCACCACTCTATTCTCCAATATTAATTAAGGTGCCTTTATCTCTTGCTTTATTAAAGGAATAATAAAATACATAAATAGCAACTATTAGATAAAAAATATTTAAATAGAATGCCTGCAAAATATTTTCATAATCAACAATTTGATTTACTAAAATATTTCTTGTTTCCTCAAAGATATACACAAGAGGTAGTGCATAAGCAATTAATTGAAAAATTTCTGGCAAAGTTTCTACAGGATAATAGATGCATCCAAAAGGTGCTAACAAAAACATAGTAGACCAAGCAATATTTTCAAAGGACGGTCCAAATCTTAATAGACCAGCTGAAACGAACAATCCAAGTGTTATTCCAAAAATATATAAACTTAAAAAAAGATAAGCAAGAGGCATTCCTAGATCTAGCAAGGAAATTCCAAAAATTGGTGAAGTTAAAAGTATTGCGGGCACTAGCCCAATCAAAGCTCTTATTAAGGCCGTAAAAACAAGTGAAACAATTATTTCACTAATCTTAATTGGCGATATGAATAAATTTGTAAAATTTCTACTCCAAATTTCTTCTAAGAATAGCATATTAAACCCAATACTTGTTCTAAACAAAAAGTCATAAAGAATAGCGCATGATAAAATAACACCCACTGCACCACTATAGTAGTTACTGTATGTTGCAAAAAAATTTGAAATAAAACCCCATAATGTTATTTGAATTGAAGGCCAATATATTAAATCTAATATTCTAGGAAATGATTGGGTAATTAAATAAAAATGTCTAAGAAATAGACCATATATTCTTGTTAAGTTCATTTTAATTTCTTATAAGTTTTAAAAATACTTCCTCTAAGTTTTGTCTTCCATGTTTTTGAATTAATTCATCAGGTGTACCTTGATCAATAATTTCACCATCTTTCATCATTAAAACTGAGTCACATAATCGTTTTACTTCATTCATATTATGAGAAGCAAGTAAGATGGAAATATTTTTTTCGTTTTTATAATCTTCTAAAAAAGTTCTAATAAAATCTCCAGTTTCAGGATCTAGTGAAGCTGTTGGCTCATCAAGCAAAAGAACTGTAGGATCATTTATTAATGCTTTTGCTAAACTTACTCTATTTTTTTGTCCAGATGAAAGTTCTCCAGTAACTTTATCCAAAAGATCTTCCAGCCTTAACTTGCTTGCAAGAAAATTTATTCTATCTGCTAAATTATCAATATTGTATAATTTTCCATAAACAGTCAAATTTTGCCTTACCTTAAGTTTTTTTGGTAACTCAATATAGGGGGAAATAAAATTCATTTTATTTAGAACAGAAATCTTATTATTTTCAATATCTAATCCATTAATTAATACTTTGCCACTACTTGGCTTAAGTAGTCCAAGGATCATTCCTATCGTAGTAGTTTTGCCACAACCATTTGGGCCCAGTAAACCAATCATTTGGTTTTCACTAATTTTAAAATTTAAATTATTAACAGCAGTTTTTAAATTATATTTTTTTGTAAGATTAATAACTTCTATGGAATTTGACATTTTAAAATTTTGAAGCTCTTAATAATCTATCATTAATAGTTTTTCCTAGTCCAATACTCGGAATTTTTTGCACAACAATATATTTAAATTTATCTTTTTTAATTTGTCTTAGTGTGGAATACAGGTTTCTAGCTGCTTCATTTAAGTTCCTAGTTTTTGTTAGATAATAATAATTAGGCTGATCATCTTTTTGTTTTTTAATTAACAAAAATGCTTGGTTATTATTTGCTTTTTTAACATCGAGTTTAATTGGAATACCAGGAGAATAATGTAGTTTATATTGTCCAGGTGCTGATATTTTTTTCGGATTATTTTCAATTCTTATTCTTTTCTTTAAAGTTTTTTGAATTTCAGAAATTTTAAGACCACCTAATCTTAGAATTTTAGGATTTTTTACTATATCTATAATTGTTGATTCAACACCAATTGATGATGGGCCACCATTTAAAATGTATTTTATTTTTTCACCAAAATCATCTTTAACATCATTAGGGTTTACTGCACTCACTCTGGTTGATAAATTTGCACTAGGTGCTGCAAGAGGGTAATTAACTTTCTTTAACAATGCTCTCATAATTTTATGTTTTGGAAACCTTACTGCTAAATTTTTTTTGTTATTAGTTACATTTTTAGATATTTTAGATTTTTTCTTTAGGGGCAATATAAAAGTTAATGGGCCTGGACAAAATTTTTTATATAATTTTAAAAATTCTTTATTAATTAAACAATCTTTTTTAAGATCATTTAAATTACTATAGTGAACTATTAATGGGTTATTTCTGGGTCTTTTTTTTAATTGAAAAATTTTTTTAGTAGCTATATCAGAATAAGCATTGGCAGCTAAACCATAAACTGTTTCAGTTGGTACGGCTACGCACTCTTCATTATCTAGAAATTTTTTAGCTTTTTTAATATTTGAATGATTAATTTTCATGTATTAATAGTGATTAATATATGAAAGATAAAAATTTAACAAATAATTATAATGTCCTTTCATTAGAGGATTTAACAATAGAAGCTGATAAACTAATTAAAGAACTTGAAAATGAAAAAGATTTAGAAAGTGTCACTGATAATTATCAAAAATTATTGAATTTGAATATTTTAATAGAAAAAAAATTTCAAAAAAATTCCAAAACTATAAATCAAAAAACTAAAGAAAAAATTTTTGAAATTACCTCAAAAAAAAATGCAAAATAGATTAATCAAAATTGCCAATGATACAAATACCTTCTTAAAAAGCTTTATTAAAAAACAAAAAAGAACTGAATTAATTTTGCCAATGAGCTACGGTCTTTTTTCTGGAGGAAAAAAAATTCGATCAAAAATATTATTTGATGTAGGATCAATATTTAATGTTAATTATAACACATTAATAAAAATCGGAGCAGCAGTTGAGTGTATCCATGCCTATTCTTTAATACATGATGATTTACCTTGTATGGATAATGACTCTGTAAGACGAGG
>LIBV01000030.1 GCA_001438335.1 Pelagibacteraceae bacterium BACL5 MAG-120820-bin39 | reverse complement strand
CATCTAAAATAATTAATGAAAATTTTGAATTAGAAATTGTAAAAGAGTCTTCAGTCTGTAGATTCCAACATTCAGAACCATCCATTATTTTAAAGCACCTTAAAGTATTTTTATAATCAATAGCAAAAAATTTATCTTCGAATATTTTTATATCTGAGTTAAATGGATAACTATTATTTTTTATCCAATTAAGTTCCCCGGAATTTAAATTAATTGAAAAATATTTTGCAATATTGTCAACTACAATTAAGTCTTCATTATTTATAGCAAAATTTAATTTTGGTTTAAGTTTTTTTTCTGATTTTGAATAAAAATTGTTTTTCCAAATAATTTTTTGTTCGTCATTAAATCTTAGAACCGAACCTTTGTTGTCAAAGAAAATAATACCCTCATTTAAAAAAGCAGGTTTTAAATTGAACTGATCTAAATTCTCTAATTTTGAAAACTTAAAATTACCATTTTTTTGTAAAGTACCATTATAACTTAAGGGTCCAAAATTATTCTGATTATCAACTATTTTGTTAGATGATTTAATATTGGATAAATCTAAACTAATGTCTGGATTTAATTCTAATGAAACACTTTGTTCCTCGGCAAATATTTGGGTAACATTTTCTTGGTTTTCGAGTGGTTGTTCTTTATCTTTCCATAATCTTGAATTTTCATTAAAAGAGCAGTTATTAAGTAGAAAAATAGCTATAAATATTAATAATAATCTATTCACTCAAATCTCTATTTAATCTTTTTTGAGCCTCTTGTCGCAAATCGACATTGGCATTTTCTAAAGTTAAAATTTGATTGAAAAATTCTTTTGATTTTTGCTTTTCATTCTTATCATAAAAAAATTCTGCCATTAAATATAACGCATGGGACTTCCAAACACTGTCTGAATTAATGATGGGATTTAATATATTAAGTAAATTATTCTCATCACTTTCATCAGCATTAAATAATGCTTTTTTGTAAATAATTAGATTTTTAATTTCTTTTTCTACGGGTGTTTTGTTAATTAAAATATCAAATAAACTATTAATCACATTGGCATCGTTTAATAAATTATTATCAATGATAAAATATAAAGCTAATGGTGAATACGTTGCATCTTCTTGGTTAATAATTTTAATTAACTTGTCAGTTGTTTGAGATTTATTGTTTTCATCAAAATCGATTATGGTTGCATTATAACTCTCTGAAACTTTAATTTTTTTACTGCTTTTGTATTCATCATATCCAAAATAGCCTATTAACATTAATACAATTATGACTACAGCTGAGATTAAATTTTTTTTATTTTGAATAAAAAAATTTTTAATTTTTTCATTTCTTGTATTAGAATTTATTATTGAGATTTCTTCATCCATAATTAAATCATATTCCTTAATACGTATTGTAATATTCCACCGTTTTTATAGTACTCTAATTCATTTTTAGTATCGATACGACAAAGAGTTTGTACTTTTTTTATATCTCCAGAACTATATTTAATCTCTAAAGTAACTTTATCTGATGGATTTATGCCTGCTTCTAGATTTAAAACACTTATCAGTTCAGAACCTAGTAATTGTAGGTTTGTTCTATTCATTCCTTCAACAAATTGTAATGGAAGAATACCCATGCCGATTAGATTTGAACGATGAATTCTTTCAAAGCTCTCTGCTATTACTGCTTTTACACCTAATAATTTAGTTCCTTTTGCAGCCCAATCCCTAGAAGATCCAGTTCCATATTCTTTACCACCAATAACCACTAGGTCTGTTCCTCTTTTTTTATATTCAACAACAGCATCATAAACTGGCATTACTTTTTCTTCAGGATACAATTTTGTAAACCCACCCTCTGTTCCTGGAGCCATTTCATTTCTTATTCTAATATTTGCAAATGTTCCTCGCATCATAACCTCATGATTGCCTCTTCGAGAACCATAAGAATTATAATCTTTTGGTAAAATTTGATGTTTCATAAAGTATTCACCGGTAGGACTTTCTTTTTGAATGTTGCCAGCAGGTGAAATATGATCAGTAGTTACCATATCTCCTAAAATTAATAATGGTCTTGCGTCTTTTATAGGTTTAAAACCCTCTGGCTCTTCTGATAATGAGTCAAAAAATGGTGGCTTCTTTACATAAGTTGAGTTTTCGTCCCAATTATAAATGCTACTCTTTTCAGTTTTAATTTGTTGCCATTGTTTTGGGCCTTCAGATACATTGGAATATCTCTTAACAAACATTTCAGTATTCAAAGATACTTTTAATGTATCTTCAATTTCTTTGTTAGATGGCCAAATATCTTTTAAATAAATATCTTTACCATCTTTATCTTTACCAAAAGCATCATTGTACATATCAAACTCCATATGTCCGGCTAATGCATATGCAACAACTAATGGAGGTGATGCTAAATAATTAGCTTTGATATGTGGTGAAATTCTACCTTCAAAGTTTCGATTACCGGATAAAACTGATACTGCATAAAGGCTTTCTTTTTGGATAGCATCAACAATATTTTCAGCTAATGGACCTGAGTTACCAATACAAGTTGTGCATCCATAACCCACTAAATTAAAACCTAACTTATCTAAATAAATGTTTAACCCAGCTTTTTCTAAATAATCAGTTACTACTTGTGAACCTGGAGCTAGAGAGGTTTTAACCCAAGGTTTAACTTCAAGTCCTAACTCAACTGCTTTTTTTGCCAATAATCCAGCTCCAATTAAAACATTTGGATTAGATGTATTGGTACATGATGTAATTGCAGCAATTAATATTGAACCATCTTTTATTTCAAAATCTGTACCATTTACTTTTGATAATGTTTGTTCTTTTTTATTAGTTGCTTGCTCAAATACTTTTTTAAAATTTGCAGAAGCATCAGTGAGTAAAACTTTATCTTGAGGGCGCTTGGGTCCAGATATTGTTGGCACAACTGTTGACATATCTAAACTGAGTTTATCAGTAAATTCAATTTCATTACTTGCCCATAAACCTTGGTCTTTAGCATATTGCTCTACAATATTTACTGTTTGCTGGGCTCTTCCAGAAAATTTTAAATATTTTAATGTTTCGTCATCGACCGGAAAAAAACCACAAGTCGCACCATACTCTGGAGCCATATTGGCAATGGTAGCTCTGTCTGCAAGTGTTAAATTTTTTAATCCTTCTCCATAAAATTCAACAAATTTACCTACAACCCCTTTGTCTCTTAACATCTTAACCACTGTTAAAACTAAATCTGTTGCGGTTGTTCCTTCGGGCATTTTACTTTTCATTTCAAATCCAATTACTTCAGGTATCAACATTGAAATTGGCTGACCTAACATACCTGCTTCAGCCTCTATTCCACCAACTCCCCAACCAAGAACGGATAATCCATTAACCATTGTTGTATGGCTATCTGTGCCAACTAAGGTATCTGGAAAAAGATAGTCTTTACCTTGATATTTCTCTGACCAAACCACTTTTGACAAATATTCTAAATTTACTTGATGGCAAATGCCTGTCCCTGGAGGAACTATTCTAAAATTATTAAAAGCATTTTGTCCCCATTTTAAGAACGAGTAACGTTCACCATTTCTTTGAAATTCAATATCAACATTTTTTTCAAAAGAGTCTGCTTTTGCTGACTGGTCTACTTGAACAGAGTGATCAATCACTAAATCCACAGCTGAAAGAGGATTAATTGTATTGGGATCTTTGTTTTTTTCCTTAACCGCTTCTCTCATTGCGGCAAGATCAGCTACTGCAGGTATCCCGGTATAATCTTGAAGTAAAACTCGTGCTGGACGATAAGCAATTTCAGTATTAGATTTTTTTGTTTTTAACCAGTCTTTGATTGCATCAATTTGATTTTTAGTAACTGATAAATCATCTTCATATCTTAAAAGATTTTCTAGCAGCACTTTCAATGATTTTGGTAATTTAGCAATTCCTGTTAGACCATTTTTTTCAGCTTCACTTAGTGAATAATATTGATAATCTTTGTTATCAATATTGATTGATTTAAGTGAATTATAAGAATTTTTATTTCCTGGTTTCATAATTGTTAGATATAAAAGCCTACTATACAGACTACGATGAGCAAGGACATAGCATAATTAAATCGTTTTATAAAACTATTATTTGTCGCAAATTTTCTTAAAAATTTACCTAAAAAAGTCCAAGCTGTGATGCTTAAAAAAGCAGTCGCTGCACAAACTAAAATTACTGTAATAGATGTCCTGAAATAATCTTCTTGTAATACAAATTTTGATATCAAAGTCATTGCCGCCATAACACCTTTTGGATTTACAAATTGAAATAAAAAAGTATCTAAAAATTTTACAGGATTTTCTTTTTTTGACTCAGTGGAAACTGATGAAAATGCAATTTTATAAGCTAGATAGAATAAAAAAATAGTTCCTAGTGTTCTAATTATTTCTTGTATTATTGGAAATTTTTGAAAAGTAGAAATTAAGACGTAATTAACCAGAATAACTAATAAAGTATAACCAAGTCCAACTCCAAATATAAGAGGGATTGTTTTTTTTATTCCAAAATTAAAACCTGAATAAGAGGCTACAGCATTATTGGGTCCTGGTGTAAAGCCCATAGAAAAAGAAATTCCAATTAATAATAATAAGTCTGGATGCATTGTTTTAAGCTATAGGCAATCCATTCTCAGATAGTTGAGATGGATGAACTAAGATAACTTTACCCTCTTTATCTATTGAGCCTAAAATTAATACCTGAGAAACAATTCCCGCTATATTTTTTTCTGGAAAATTACAAACACCAATCACTTGTTTTCCTACAAGATTTTGTTCATTGTAATAGTGTGTAATTTGAGCTGAAGATTGTTTAATACCAATCTCTTCTCCAAAATCTACTTTAACCACTAATGATGGTTTTCTAGCCTTTTCATTTTTTTTTACAGATAAAACTGTACCAACTCTAATGTCAACTTTATCAAAATCATTATAGGTAATTTGTTCTTTCATATAAATGATATATAATAGAAGTTAAAAATGAGTACAGAAAATAATATTGATCATTTGTTTGAAAATTCAGTAAAAATTCTTACTGACTTAATTGGTTTTAGAACTATTTCTGGAGAGGATAATAGTAGCTTAATTAATTATTGTGAAAAATTTTTAAGTAATTTAGGAGCAACATCATTTAAAACCTACGACTCTGAAAAAAAAAGAGTTAATCTTTTTGCTACTATTAAAGCAAAAAAATCTAATGGAAAAAAACCAATAATTTTATCAGGACACACTGATACCGTACCTGTTTCTAAAAGTTGGAGTACAGATCCTTTTACAGCAACTATAAAAGGAGATAAATTGTATGGTCGAGGAGCTTGTGATATGAAAGGCTTTATTGCTTGTACATTAGCTTATGCACCTATTTATTCAAAAACAGATTTAGATAGAGATATTCACTTCTCTTATACATTTGATGAAGAAACGGCTTGTTTGGGTGCTCCAATTCTAATTGAAGAATTGAAAAATAGAGGAATTAAAGATGGAATTTGTATCATTGGTGAACCTACCAAAATGAAGATTATTGATGCTCATAAAGGTTGCTATGAATACACAACTCACTTTGAAGGTTTGGCAGGACATAGTTCTGCACCGCATAAAGGTGTCAGTGCCGTTGAATATGCTGCACGCTATGTAAATAAATTAATTGAATTAAGAGAAGAATTAAAAAAAAGAACTCCCAAAGACTCTATCTTTGATCCGCCATACTCTACTCTGCAGGTAGGAGGAATTTTTGGAGGAATTGCTCACAATGTCATAGCAGATAAATGCCACGTTAACTGGGAAACAAGACCAGTTATCAAAGAAGATGGAGTTTTTTTAAATGAACAAATTGATAAATTTGCAAACGAAGTTTTGCTACCTAAAATGCAAAAAGTTTTTCCAAAATCTAATATTAGAAAAGAGATTATTGGTGAAGTTATCGGTTTTGACCGAGTTAATAAATCTGAAGCATGTGAACTTGTATCAAGCTTAACTGGAGACAACTCAAGAGAAGTCGTGTCATTTGGTACAGAGGCAGGTTTGTTTCAAGAAATTGGAATAAGTACTGTTGTCTGTGGACCTGGTTCAATAGAACAAGCTCATAAAGTTGATGAGTTTATAGAACTTAATGAATTAAAAAAATGTCTTAAGTTTCTTGAAGGTATAAATAATAAATCTAAAATTAATTAAATTAACTCCAGCCACCTACTGCTTTTACTTCTAAGAATTCCTCAAGACCATGTTCACCAGCTTCACGGCCAATACCTGAATGTTTAAATCCTCCAAAGGGTGCGTCTACAGCAATTCCAGCTCCATTAACATCAACCATTCCAGATCTTAATTTTCTTGCAACTCTTTTTACTTTTTCAGGATCTTGGGTTTGAATGTAATTAGTTAATCCATAAGGAGTATCATTAGCAATTTGTATTGCCTCCTCTTCTGTTTCAAAAGGAATAACAGATAATACTGGGCCAAAGATTTCTGTTTTTGCTATTTCCATATTATTATTCACATCTGCAAATACTGTTGGTTTAACATAATAACCTTTGTCTAATCCACTAGGTTTTCCTACTCCACCAGCAACTAATTTTGCACCTTCATCAATTCCTTTTTGGATTAAAGTTTGAATTTTATTATATTGAACCTCAGAAATTACTGGACCTATGTGATCCCCTTCTTTTGTAGGATCATCAACTTTAAATTCCTCAGTATATTTTTTTAACCTCTCAATAGCTTCATTGTAAATAGATTTTTCAACTAACATTCTAGTGGGTGCATTACAAGACTGACCTGAATTTCTAAAACATCTTAAAGCTCCTCTTTCGATCGCTTCTGGATCAGCATCTTTAAAAATTATATTTGCACCTTTGCCACCTAATTCCAAACTAACCCTTTTAAAATCTTTAGCTGCATTTTGAGAAATCAAAGCACCAGCTCTAGTAGAGCCTGTAAATGAAATCATATTGACATCAGGATGACTAGTTAAAGCATCACCCGTTGTAGCACCATCCCCATTTACTAAATTAAAAACTCCAGCAGGAAATTTTACTTCATCTATAATTTCCGCAAGTATCATTGATGATAATGGCGCTAGTTCAGAGGGTTTTAAAATCATTGTACATCCAGAGGCTAGTGCTGGAATTACTTTTAGACAAACCTGGTTCATTGGCCAATTCCAGGGAGTAATTAAGGCACAAACACCTTTAGGTTCATAAATTAATCTTTGATTAGGCGCATGGTCCCCTAATGGTTTTTCAAATTCAAAATTCTTTAAATATCTAATAAAAGATTTGATATGACTTGCACCAGTACCTGCTTGAAGTTGGGTAGCAAAATCTTTCGGTGCACCCATTTCTAGAGTGATTGCTTCAGCAATATCATTCCATCTTTTTTTATAATTTTCATATAATTTTTCTAATAACTCTAATCTTTGTTCTTTTGTAGAAAAAGACCAGCTGGAATATGCTTTTTTTGCTGCCGCCACTGCTGAGTTTACATCGTCTTTATTTCCTAAAGAAATAACTGCGCACTCTTGTTCGTTTGCTGGATTAATTACTTTAATCTCTTGAGAACTTTTAGAATTGACCCACTGACCATCAATATAAAAATTTTTTTTATCTAACATGACTGATACCTAAACCTTTCGTTATTTTTTTGCAAATAGATTAGTTAATTCATAAACAATTGTTGCTGCTGCAAGTGAAGTTACTTCTGCATGATCGTAGGCTGGTGAGACTTCAACAACATCTGCGGAAATTAAATTTAATCCTGACAAGCCTCTTAAAACTTGCACCATCTCTCTAGTGGTCATACCAGCAATTTCTGGAGTTCCTGTTCCAGGTGCAAAAGCTGGGTCTAAAACATCTATATCAATTGATAGATACAATGGATTATCTCCTACTCTTTGTCTTATTCTTTCTGCAATTTTATCTGTTCCTTGACTTTGGAAATCATCACAATGAATAATTTTAAATCCAAAACTTTCATCATTTTTAATATCATCTCTACTATACAGTGGTCCTCTGATACCAACATGCATTGAGGCATCATCTAAAAATAAATTTTCCTCTCTTGCACGTCTAAATGGAGTGCCGTGCGTATAAGGTGCACCAAAATAAGTATCCCAAGTATCTAAATGCGCATCAAAATGAACTAATGCAACTGGTCCATTGTTAATCTTGTTAATTGCCCTTAATAAAGGAAAAGCGATAGTGTGATCACCACCTAAACTAATTATGCCACCAACTTTATTTAATAACTCTGTAGCACCATCTTCTATTTGTTTAATTGCTTCATCAATATTAAATGGATTACAAGTTATGTCTCCTGCATCTGCTACTTGCTGAACTTTAAATGGCTCGACATCATAATTTGGATGATAATTAGTTCTTAAATGTCTTGAGGCTTGTCTTATACTTTGAGGACCAAATCGAGCTCCTGGTCTATAACTTGTGCCTGCATCAAACGGAATTCCAACAATTGCTACATCACAACTCTCCACATCTCTTAATTCGGGTAGTCTTGCAAAAGTAGAAGGGCCCGCAAATCTAGGAACTTTAGTTCCACTCACTGGCTGAATTGGATTTTTATTTCGTTCTTTTTTCATTTATAATTAAAAATGTAACATATTCTTTTTAAATGAAATATCATCAAATTAAAATTATGCAGATTGTCAGGATTTTTATACTTTTTTTCATTTTAGTTTTGCCTGTAAAAGCAAATACAATTTATAACTTAATTAGAATACCCAATCTTGAGGTTTATGAACTAAAAACACCCAATAAACTCAAATATTTGTATGCAGAAAAATCTTTTAGGCTTGGAGTAGAAAAAAATATTATCTGTTTAAATCCTGATCAAAAAACTTTAGATGAAAAGTATAAAATCATAAGTAAAAATTTAAATAATTACTCAACAAGTTTTATAAAAAAAATTAATTTAAAATATATAGTAATGTGTGAAAATTTATCTATTTCAGGAATTAATACCGCTGGTCTTCCTGATAATGTGATGAAAACATTAATACTTGATATTAAATTTGATGAAAAATATTTTGAAAGAGTAATTCACCACGAACTTTTTCATATTATAAATGATAATTTTAAAAATATCTTTGATGAACATGAATGGAAAAAATTTAATAAAAAAGATTTTGAATACTCAGAATGCTCTACTTGTACTGAAAAACAAGACTTAGATACTTATAACAATTCAAAAGGATTTTTTACTGAATATTCTATGTCAACAGCTTCCGAAGATATGGCAGAAGTATATTCACATCTTGCTATTAATGCTGATATTAATAATGAAGATCAAATACTTGTTAATAAGGTTAATTTTATCAAAGAAAAAATGAAATTGATTGATAAAGAGTTTAAATTTTAAATATGATTAAAGCTATTAAAGCAACACTATTTGAAAAAATAATTTTAATATTTCTAATACTTCTTGGAATATTTGCCTTTTCTTTTTTTTTTATTTTTAAAAATAAATGTCTTTTTATAAAAGACTACGATCCAAATACGATTAATTTTGAGAGGCCAGAGAATATTGCAATCCTAAATGCTCCTTGTGGAAATGTTATAATAGAATTGTATCCAGAAATTTCACCAAAAGCTGTTGAAAGATTTAAGACTTTAATCAATGCAAAAGCATATGATAATGTAGCACTTCATAGAGTTATAAAAGATAAATTAGTTCAAGGAGGGGATCTTGAGTTTGGAAAAAAGGGTAATTTAGATTACGGAAAAATTGGAACAGGAAAATCTGGGCTTGGAACTATCTCTTCAGAAGTCGACGGTGATTTTGAATATACTAGAGGCAGCGTTGGGCTTGCCAGAACTTTTAAAATGGACACCGAAGACAGTCAATTTTTTATAATTCTAAAAGATGAACCTTTGTTTGAAGGTGAATATACCCCCGTAGGCAAAGTAATATATGGAATTGAAGTTTTGGAAAAAATAAAATTTATTAGAAATTACGAAAATATCTTAAGACCTGATTTTATTAATACTTTTAGAATGCTTAATTAATCAGTGGTTTACCAGTTTTTAAGGTATGTTTAATTCTATTTTGTGTATTTTTGCTTTCGATTAATCTCATAAAAGAATCCAGTTCTAGTTTAAATAAATCATCTTCAGATAAACTTTTATCTAATTGAGTATCTCCACCACTTAATACATTAGCAAGTTCTGTTCCTACTACCATTCCATGATCCATTATAACTTTTTCATTATATAACTTTTCTAAAATTTTAATCATTTTCTCTTTTAGAGGTTTGCCTGCTAGATTAAATTTACACTCTTCTGGTATCTTAAAATTTAGATTGTCAGCAATTATTTTTTTTGAAACTTCAAGTAAGCTATTTCTATTCATGATTTTTTTATCATTTGGCAATAAATATTTTAAAGGTTCCGCTTCCACTGGTGATGTAGCTGTTTTTGCGT
>LIBV01000029.1 GCA_001438335.1 Pelagibacteraceae bacterium BACL5 MAG-120820-bin39 | reverse complement strand
GTTGAAAGATCAGTTCCCTTTATTAGACAATCCTTAGAACTAAAATTATTAATATAACCATGTAGATAGCCAGCTGCAAATAAATCACCTGCGCCTGTAAGATCAATTATATTAAGATTTGTCCTAGCTGAGCATTCAGTTATTTCATTATTGCTTATAGATACTGCACCCTTACTGCCTCTGGTAATAACTATTGTTTTTTTTATTTCTTTTGAAAAAGAAATTGCTTCATCAAAAGAATTAACACCAATTAATGATAAAATTTCTTGTTCATTGGCAAAGATGATATCTAGTTTATTTTTTACCAAATCTAAGAAATCTTTTTTATGTCTTTCTACACAAAATAAATCAGACAAAGACATTGCTACTTTTTGAGCAGAGGAGATAGCCTTATTAAAAGCCTTTTTAGGACCCCCTTCATCCCAGAGATATCCTTCTAAAAAAATTATTTCACTATTTTTTATAATTTGGTTATCTACATCACCCTCATCAATTTTTCCTGCTGTTCCTAAAAAGGTGCACATTGTTCTTTCAGAATCTGGGGTAATTAAAATTAGACATGTTCCAGTTGGTAAAACTTCATTTTTTTTTTTATAAAGATATTTTACATTCTCTCTAAGTAGCCCTTGTTCATATTTTATGCCTAAAGAGTCATTGTTTATTTTACCAATAAATCCAACATCATTTCCTAATTGTGATAAACCAACTATAGAGTTTGCAACAGATCCTCCAGATATTGTTTCTTCTATATTAATTGATGATAATAGGTTTTTGAATTCTGTTTCATCAACTAATTTCATAGTACTTTTTGTTAATGAATTTTTTTCAAGAAATTCATCATTCACTTTACATAAAACATCTACAATTGCATTACCTATTCCCAATATTTTCATTTATGCTTTTTTAGTGATTAGTGGTTTTCTTCTATTAGGATAACAAGTCTTACATATTTTACAACTAATTCCATAACACTCTCTAGCCTTACAATACTCTCTTCCATAATAAATAATTTGTAAATGAAGCTTGTTCCAAAATTTTATTGGAAATAATTTTTTTAAATCTTTCTCAGTTTGTATTACATTTTTACCATTAGTCAGACCCCATCTTTGAGCTAATCTGTGAATATGGGTATCTACTGGAAATGCAGGAAATCCAAATCCTTGGGACATAACCACACTTGCTGTTTTATGTCCAACACCTGGTAATTTTTCTAATTCTTCAAAAGTTTTTGGAACTTTACCATCATATTTATTAATTAAAATTTTTGATAAATTATAAATACTTTTTGCTTTTATTCGAAATAATCCAATTTTTTTAATTAAAATCTCAATTTTTTTTCTACCAAGTTTTATAAAATGCTCTGGCTTATAATATTTTGGATAAATATTTTTAGTAACATTATTAACATTTACATCTGTGCACTGCGCTGAAAGTAATACTGAAATCAAAAGTGTGAATATATTTTTGTGATCTAATGGTATTTTTGTTGTTGGATAAATTTTATTTAGTATTTTTAATATAATTCTAGCTCTTTGGACTTCATTCATTATTTGAAATTCATCAAGTCACGCATTGAATATAATCCGGGTTTTTTTGAATTAAGCCATTTAGCTGCTGTTAAAGCGCCTTCTGAATACAAAGATCTATCAAATGCTTCATGATTTAAAGTTATAATCTCTTTACCACTTGAAAACTTAACTTCATGTTCACCAATGACTTCACCAGTTCTTATTGAATTAAAATTAATTTTATTTCCATAAGGGAAAGTTTTTTTATTTAAAAATTTTTTTCCAATAAGTTTATAAAAATCTTTATTTTTGCCAATGGCAATGCCTTTTCCCAACATTAAAGCCGTACCTGAAGGGTAATCTTTTTTATGTTTGTGGTGAATTTCAAATACCTTACTAAGATATTTATCCCCTAGTGAAGCTGAAGCTATTTCAGTTAAATACATTAGAAGATTTATACCTAAGCTCATATTTCCAGCTTTTAATATAGGAATTTTTTTAGAGAATTTTTTTATTAAATTCTCTTCTTTTTTTGTAAAACCTGTTGTGCCAATCACAACTTTTTTGTTTAATTTTGATGCAATTTTAAGAATGTCAAATGTACATTTTGGAATTGTAAAATCAATGATGATATTTGCTTTTTTAAAAGCATTCTCAGAATTTAGTTGAGGCTTGATACCATTAAATTTTTTATTAATTAATCTACTTTCAGTTAGAGAAACTAAGTTAAAATCTTTATCTGATCTTGATGATTTAATGAGCTGCTGACCCATTCTTCCCATGCAGCCCGATATTGCTAAATTAATTTTGCCCATGATTGGTTAAACAATATTTAACTTGAACAAACCATATCTTGTCCACAACAAAGAGGAGATTTGATTTTGCCATGGTCATTAGGGCATTTTGATATCTGCACTTCAGACCCGTCTTCAAGTTTCAAACTGTCATTTACTAGGGGATCATTACACTTTCCACAAGTTGCATTTACCGACATCCCACACTTTGAACATTCATATGTAGCCATTTTATCTCCTTAATTTAAATAGTTTAATATTAAGATAAACTTAACACTATGAATTAGTTTTTCCAGAAACTTTTAGCTTTTTCAAAGAATTTTTTTATACTTGGATTAGATTTTTCATTTTCTATTTCTCTAAATTTTTCGAGCAATTCTTTTTGTTCTTTATTTAAAGATATGGGTACTTCAGTGTTAATTTGTACATACAAGTCTCCATTGCCACTTCCTCGCATATAGGGCATACCTTTACCTCTTAATCTAAATTGTTTACCACTTTGAGTGCCTTCTGGAATTTTAATTTTTGCTTTCCCCCCATCTATTGTAGGAATATCAATAGTGGTTCCCAGTGCTGCATCCGCAATAGAAATTGGAAACTCAAAAAAAAGATTCTCGTCTGATCTTTTAAAAAGTTCGTGAGATTTTACATTAATGAACAAATATAAATCTCCGGTAGTTCCACCTCGAGTGCCAGCTTCACCTTTTCCAGCTAATCTAATTCTTGTTCCATCATCAACTCCTTTGGGGATTGATACAGCTATTTTTTTTGAGGTCTGTTTAATACCTTGGCCACTACAATCACCACAAGGATGAGTTATTTCTTCACCAGTTCCAGCACATTGAGGGCAAGTTTGTTGAACAGTAAAAAATCCTTGATTGGTTCTAACTCTACCATTTCCTCCACAATAGGTACATCTATCGGCCGAATGGCCTGCTTTTGAACCACTTCCTTTACAGGTGGTACATTTTTCTGATGAAGAAAATTGAATATTTTGTTTTTTGCCTAAATAAGCCTCTTCAAGACTTATTGATAAATCATATCTTAAATCAGAGCCTCTATTGCTAGAGCTTCTTTTGTTGCTTCTTCTACCTCCTCCACCAAAGTCACCAAAGAAGTCTTCAAATATATCAGAGAAATCTGCTCCACTAAATCCGCCAAAACCACCACCTTGGCCACCACCACCATTTTCGAAGGCAGCATGTCCAAAATTATCATAGTTATCTTTTTTGGTTTTATCAGAAAGAATTCCGTAAGCTTCACTCGCTTCTTTAAATTTATCCTCTGCAGCTTTATCACCAGGATTTTTATCAGGGTGATATTTAACAGCTAGTTTTCTATAAGCAGATTTTATCTCTTCAGGACTTGCACTTTTATTAACGCCTAGGACATCATAAAAATCTTTTTTTGCCATGAATCTACCCTAGACAACTAGATGTTTGTTTAAGCGCTTTTTTCTTTATTCTCGTCTTTTACTTCTTCAAAGTCTGCATCAACAACATTATCGTCTTTTTTATCCTTATTATCTTTTCCGTCATCATCTCCAGAATCAGGTTTAGTATTTTGTTGTGACTTGTAAATAGCTTCCCCAAGTTTCATTGAAGCTTGAACTAAAGTTTCAGTTTTCTTTTTTATATCTTCAGCGTTATCACCTTTAAGAGCTTCTTTTAAGGCAGTTGATGCGTCTTCAATTGCTTTCTTTTCAGCATCAGAAACTTTTGCACCATGTTCTTTTAAGTTTTTTTCTGTTGAATGAATTAAAGTATCAGCTTGATTTCTTGCATCGACTGACTCTCTTTTCTTTTTATCAGCCTCTTTATTAGCTTCAGCTTCTTTAACCATTTTTTCAATTTCTTCATCACTTAAACCACCTGAGGCTTGAATTTGAATTTTTTGTTCTTTGCCAGTTCCTTTATCTTTCGCAGAAACATTAACAATTCCATTGGCATCAATATCAAAAGTAACTTCAATTTGAGGTACACCTCTTGGAGCTGGAGCAATACCAACTAGCTCAAAATTTCCTAATAATTTATTATCAGCTGCCATTTCCCTTTCACCCTGTAATACTCTAATCGATACGGCGGGTTGACTATCTTCAGCGGTTGAAAATACTTGGCTTTTTTTTGTAGGAATTGTTGTATTTTTTTCAATTAATTTTGTAGACACGCCACCTAAAGTTTCAATTCCAAGCGATAAAGGAGTAACGTCTAATAGAAGAACATCTTTAACATCTCCCTGAAGAACTCCTGCTTGAATAGCAGCACCCATTGCAACTACTTCATCTGGATTAACACTTTTATTAGGCTCTTTACCAAAAAAGTTTTTAACTTCAGCTATAACCTTTGGCATTCTGGTCATACCACCAACCATTACAATCTCATCAATTTCACTAGCTGTAATTCCGGCATCTTTTAATGCAGTTTTGCAAGGAGGCATTGTTTTAGCAATTAAGTCTTCAACTAAAGCCTCTAATTTAGCTCTAGTCATTTTTAAATTAATATGTTTTGGACCTGTTTTATCAGCGGTGATAAATGGTAAATTAATGTCAGTTTGTTCAGCAGATGATAGCTCAATTTTAGCTTTTTCTGCAGCTTCTTTTAATCTTTGTAGGGCTAGTTTATCTGTTTTTAAATCTATACCGCTATCTTTTTTGAATTCAGAAATTAGATAATTAACAACAGTATTATCAAAATCTTCTCCACCTAAAAAAGTATCACCATTAGTAGATTTAACTTCGAAGACCCCATCACCCAATTCAAGGATGGATACATCAAATGTTCCTCCACCCAAATCATAGACGGCAATTTTTTTATTTTGTTTTTTATCTAAACCATAAGCAAGTGAAGCAGCTGTTGGTTCGTTAATAATTCTTAAAACTTCTAATCCAGCAATTTTACCAGCATCTTTAGTTGCTTGTCTTTGTGCATCATTAAAATAAGCAGGCACTGTAATTACAGCTTTAGTAACCGCTTGACCTAAATATTTTTCTGCTGTCTCTTTCATTTTTTGTAAAATGAATGCCGAAATTTGTGAAGGTGAATATTTTTCTCCTCTAGCTTCAATCCAAGCATCACCTTTATCAGAATTAATTATTTTAAAGGGAGCAGCTTCAACATCTTTTTTTACAGTTGGATCATCAAAATTTCTTCCAATTAATCTTTTAACTGCAAAGATAGTATTTTCAGGATTAGTTACTGCTTGTCTTTTTGCAGGCTGACCAATTAGTTTTTCATTATCATCGGTGAAAGCAACAACCGATGGAGTGGTTCTTGCACCTTCGGCATTTTCTAATACCTTAGGTTGGCTGCCTTCCATGATTGCAACGCACGAATTTGTTGTTCCTAAATCTATTCCAATTATTTTGCTCATAATGTTAATTTCTCTCTTTCTTCATATAGGGGTTAATTCTAATTCTACAAGTTAAGGCTATTACTAATTCTCACTTGAATTTTCTTTATTTTCCTCACTTTTTTCATCTTTTTTCTCTGTTTTTTTTGAAACAGCAACTAAAGAGGGTCTTAGTAATCTATCTTTAATCATAAACCCTTTTTGAATTTCTTGAATAATAGTACCAGGTTCTTTTGCATCATCTTCAATTTCCATCATTGCTTGATGAAAGTTTGGATCTAATTTTTTATTTATACTGTCAATTGGCTTTATATTATTTTTTGTAAATATTGAGATAAGATCTTTATTAATAATATCCAAATGTTCTAAAGTTTTTTTAAGTGCTTCTGTATCTTTTAATACCTCATCAGATTGTAAAACTAGTTTTGATCTTTCTAGATTATCAATTAAATTTAAAGCCTCTTTTGCAAATGCATAACCACCATATTCAAAAGCATCTTCTTTTTCTTTTTCAAACCTTCTTCTTTGATTTTCCATCTCAGCAAAAGTTCTAATAAGTTTATCTTCGAGTTCTTTTATTTTTTCCTCAGGAGAAATTTCTTTAGAAGAGTTATTTTCTTCTTCTATATTCTTAGAAACTTCCTCTTTCACTTCTTCGTTTGAGGTTTCATTTTCTGTAGTTTCTTGTTTAAGGTTTTCTTCTTTTTCCATGACACCTTATATGGTAAGAAATTCATAAATTGCTAGGTATTAATGAAAAAAATTAATAATTTATTGATTGGAACCAATAATAAAGGAAAACTTAAAGAAATCAGGGATTTATTACCACAAAAGATTAAAACTTTTTCATTAAATCAGTATAAAATTAAAAGCCCAAAAGAGACCGGGCTTACATTTGAAGAAAATTCTATTTTAAAGTCAAAGTATTTTTCAAAAAAGACAAAACTAATGTGTTTAGCTGATGATTCTGGATTAGAAATTGATTTGTTGGATAAAAAACCTGGAATTTATTCTGCTAGGTGGGGAGGAAAATCTGGAGATTTTAATAAAGCTATTAGAAGAGTTTATCGAGAATTAACTAAACAAGATAAAAATTGGAAATCAAAGAGAATAAAAGCTAGATTTGTTTGTGCTTTATCAATCTCTAATTTGGATAAAAACTTAATTTGTGTAAGAGGTGAAGTGGAAGGACATCTTTCAAATATTCCCAAAGGTAGTAATGGTTTTGGTTATGATCCGATCTTTATTCCGAGAGGAAAAAATAAAACTTTTGGTGAAATGAGGTCTTCACAAAAATATAAAATTGATCATCGATTTAAAGCATTTAAAAAACTTAGAAAATTTCTATAAGCTTTCCTTCATCGACTTTGTAAAAATTTAATCTGTGATTTATTTTATTGTCTTGGATATCAAAAATCCCAATTTTGCCTTTGAAGGAATTCTTTTTTTTAAACAATTTATTTAATTCTGAAAGATTGTTTTTAAGAGACAAATAATAGATTAATCCCACTAGATCATAGCTTAATAAAGAAAGATGGTCTGGATATTCATTAAATTCATCAAAGAATTTTTTCTTATAACTATCAAAATTAAATTTATTTATTGAAGGATAATAGATAGGTTGCAAATTAGTTTCATTTATTAAACTTTCATCAAACCATTGATTTAGTGTTATAAAGTATTTATTTTTTGGGGAAACATCCGTGTATAAAAGCGATGTAGTAACACTTTTTAAACTTTCATCAAAATCCGAAATGACCACTGCATCGAAATTAAGCCCACCTAAAGTGTATCTCTTTTTTAATTGTTCTGTTTTTTTTTCTTTATTGGGGTCATTAGAATTTTCTACTCGATAGATTTCATCATATAAATTTTGTTTTCTTATTCCGTAGTTTGTAATTTTTTCAATTTGTTCAGTTAATTTTGTTGGTTCGATATCGTAAATATAATCTCTAAAGACTTTTATTTTAGAGTCTTTTATTCCTTTTTGAACCTCAGCCTCATAGTCTAACATAGGAGTTAAAAATATTGTTCTCTCAATACGATTTAATTCAATAAATTTTTTTATAGTATTTAATTGAGATGTAGAATTTACTCCGGCACTAATTATATTTTTTGGTAGATCTAAAGTTTTATTGGTCAACGATAGAAAGGTAAGTTCTTTAACTTCATCTAGATAAGTTAAACTATTAAAAAAAACTGGACCAATAACTACTTGTACACCTAAATTTTTAAGTTCTATAGCTGAACGCATTGTCTTGTTAGCAGTAGAGGCTGTATCTCTTGGGATTATTTCTATGAAATCACTATTTATATCTTTAACTGCTAGTCTTACCGCTTTTATGATTTGCTGACCAATTTCTTTATTTTCTCCCGATAGTGGAACCAAAAGACCAATTTTAATTTTTTCTTCTGCTTTTAAGTTAATTGAAAATAACAGAAAAAAAAATGTTACTAGTATTTTAATAATTTTAATAAAATTGTTCATTTTGATGATACTATAATAATTTTAAGCAGAATTATGATTATAAATTCAAATTCATCTACAAAAGAGATTAAAAATGGGCTTTATTTGGTAGCAACTCCCATTGGTAATCTAGGTGATATCACTTTTAGAGCTATAGAAGTTTTAAAAAAATCTGAATATATTTTATGTGAGGATACTCGAACTTCAAAAAATCTTTTAGATCGGTATGAAATTAAATCTAAATTAATTTCAAATCATAAATTTAATGAAAAAAAAAATTTAAGTAAAATTATAGAGATTTTAAAAAATGGATCGATCGTGTCTCTTATTTCTGATGCAGGAACTCCAAGTATATCGGATCCAGGTTCCATTTTGGTAAATGAGTGTGCTAAACAGGGTATTGAAATAATTCCTATCCCAGGTGCATCAGCAGTTGCATCTGCAGTTTCAATTAGTGGTTTTTCGGAAAAGTTTTTATTTTATGGTTTTTTTCCTGAAAAAAATAAAACATTAGTAGAAGATTTAAAGATACTTTCAGAAATTAATTGTAGTTTAGTTTTTTTTATATCTGCTAAAAAAATAAATAAAATAATTCCATTTATTAAAAAAAATTTTGCGGGTAGAAAAATTGTTATATGTAGAGAAATTTCAAAGTTATATGAAGAATTTATAAGAACCGATATTGATTTGCTAGAACATTTTGACAATAATTTAAAAGGAGAGATTACAATTGTTATATCAGAGCCAAAAAATGAAAAAAAAACTTCACAAATTCTAGATGAATCAGATAAAAGAAATATAAAAAGATTAATAAACAAATTAAGTGTAAAAGAAATTACAAACTTAATTAATGAAAATAAAAATATTTCAAAAAAAGATATATATAATTATTGTTTAAAATTAAAAAATGAAATTTAAATTTGTAATATTAATAATTATTCCAATCATTTTAACTGGATGTGTTGGGGTATCTTCAAAAGGTTTGTTTGGTACAGGAGTGAGTGTCGCCTTTGACCCAAGAACTGTTGGAACTCAAATTGATGACTCTATAATGCAAAAAAATCTTTCAGCGAGAATATTGATGTTAGATAAAAAATATCTTCTGTCAGTCAGTTCTAAAGTTTTAGATGGTAGAATATTCATTACTGGAAAAGTTGATAATCCAGAGGAAAAATTAAAAATAACTAAATTAGCCTGGGAAACAAAAGGTGCTCGTTCAGTTAGAAATGATATTAAAATTAAAGAAGATTTTAATTTTAAACAATCTGCAAAAGATCTTTTAATTACCTCTCAATTAAGAACAGCTATGATTTTTAATAAAAAAATTAAAGCTAGCAACTATCAAATTGATACTTACAAAAAGAAAATTTATATTTACGGTATTGCTTTAACCTCAGATGAAAAAGACGAAGTTATAAAAGAAACTAAAGAGATACTTGATGTTGAAGATGTAGTTGCAAGTATTATCTTAGTAGATGATTTAAGAGTTCAAAAAAAATAATATTTATTTTTTATAATCAATCACATCTGCTGAATAAGCTGCAATAGATGCTAAATTTATAATTTCTGAAGTTGATGTTCTTAATGGTGCAATTTCAATTGGAAGACCTAATCCTATTAATAGTGGCCCAATTACCTTTGTATCTCCTAATGTTTTCATCATCTTGTATGAGATAGCCGCACTATGTTGACCTGGCATTATTAAAATATTTGCATTTCCAACTATTTTAGAAAATGGATATAAACTTTTATATTCTTTATTAAGTGCCACATCAGGTTGCATATCTCCGTCAAATTCAAAATCTACATTTTTATTTTTTAATATCTCAACCGCTTTTCTAATATGTTTTGTTCGACTTGTAATTGGTTGACCAAAAGTAGAATGAGAAACAAAAGCAACTTTTGGTTCAAATCCAAATAATCTAACCACTCTTGCAGATGAGATAGCAATTTCAGCCATTTCCTCAGAAGAAGGATATTCATGAACACTAGTATCACCAACAAATATTGTTCTACCCTTATGTACCACTAAGTTTAACCCAAACATTATTTCACCATCTCTAACTCCAGTAACTTGTTTGACTTTTTCTAGAGAAGCACCAAACCTTCTTGTATTTCCGGTAATAGCGCCATCAGCATCACCACAAGCAACCATACTAGTAGCCCATATCACTCTATCATTTCTCACTAATCGATCACAATCTCTTTCAAGCAAACCTTCTTCTCTTTGTAATTTTTGAAATAAGTATTCGACATATTTTTTTCTCTTTTCAGTATCTTTTGAATTTGTAATCTCAATGTTAAAATTTTCGCTATAACCAATTTTTTTAAGTTGTTCTTTTATTTTTGATTCTTTACCAACTAATATGGGTATTCCTAATCTTGAATTTTTAAATGCAATTGCAGCTTTAAGAGTATTTTCATCTTCTCCATCAGCAAAAACAATTCGTTTTTGATTTTTTTTGATATAGGAATTAATTCCTTGCATAAT
>LIBV01000028.1 GCA_001438335.1 Pelagibacteraceae bacterium BACL5 MAG-120820-bin39 | reverse complement strand
TACAAGACCTAAGACACCTTTGGCTAAGGTTAGATTTTTAATATTAACATTCTCATCTTTTATTTTTTGATGATTAAACCAATCTAAATCTCTAATCTCAGATGAAGCACCAGAAAGTGCATAATAATGATTGTCTCTAATTTTGGCAACCGTTAATTCAGTTTGTATCCGCCCAATATCATTTAAGATATGTGTTAAAACAATACTGCCATTTTTTTCTGGAATTCGGTTAACACAAACTCTATTTAAAAAATTAAAACTATCCTCACCTGTTATTTCAAATTTTGAAAAAGTGCTTAAATCTATTACACCCACATTGTAGTGAACATTTTCACATTCTTTTTGAATGATTGGAAAAATATTATTTCTTTTATAACTTAATTGCTCAGTTATTTTATCACGATTAAACCAAGCAGGTTTTTCCCATCCATAAACATCAATAAATTCAGCACCGTGTTCTTTTAAAGTTTGGTATACTCCTGATGTTTTCATTAGTCTTCCAACTTCTACAGTTTCATGTGGCATTGGTGTTACGTACATTCTCCGATATTGTTCTAATGATTTTTCAACTGAATAATTTTTATTAACCCAGCTCAAATATCTTCTTGGCTCAAATGGCAACATATTAATCTCTGAGTCACCGTGAACTATCCATTGTGCCATATACTTTCCTGCTCCACCCCCATGTGCGATGCCAATACTTGCAGCACAAAACATCCAAAAATTTTTTAATCCAGGTGCTGGACCTGCTAAAAAATTATCATCAGGTGTATGAGTAATTGGTCCACAAATTATCTTTTTAATACCAACATCCTTAAATTGTGGAATTCGGTTCATGCCAATTTCTAAATGTTTTTCAATTCTATCAAGATCCGGTTCTAATAATTCCATATCAAATTTCCAATCCATGCCGTCTAATGCCCATGCTGTAGCGTCTTTTTCATATGGACCAATTAAAAGACCTTTGCCTTCTTGTCTTAGATAAGATGAAGACTCTGGATCTCTCACTACCGGTAACTCTTTATCTAATTTTTCTATTTCTGGATGAGACTCAGTTACTAAATATTGGTGAATCATATTAATGCTTGGAACGTTTTTAATTCCAACCATTTGTGAAACTTCTGGACAAAAACTTCCTGCGGCATTCACTACATGTTCACAAATTATATCTCCTTTTTCAGTAATTACTTTCCACTCACCAGTGTTTAGTTGTTTAATATCTGTAACTCTATTTTTTCTATAAATTTTAGCTCCATTATTTCTGGCGCCTTTTGCCATTGCATTAGTAGTGCTAGTTGGATCTGTGTATCCATCTTCTGGAGTGTGAAATGCACCTAAAATTCCATCTAATCTTATAAATGGATGATATTTTTTTATTTCTTCAGTTGAAATTATTGAACATGGAGAGCCAGCTATATCTAAAATTCCTTTAACATAATGAAACCATTCTAAGTCTTCATGTTTATAAGCAAGTCTTAAACTTCCTGTTTCATGAAAACCAGTTGGCTGACCTGTTTCTTTTTCTAAAGCTTTGTATAAATTGGTAGAATGGAGATGAATTTTTGCAAGACTTAAATTTCCCAACATATGAGGACATTGTCCCGCTGCATGCCAAGTTGACCCAGAAGTTAATTCACTTTTTTCTATTAGAACAACATCACTCCAACCTTCTTTGGTTAAATGATATAATAAGCTTACACCCATTATACCTCCTCCAATAATTACTAATTTTGCATGGGATTGTATTTTGTCCATAATATTAGGTATTTGTAATGTAATTAGATTAATTAGTCATTATTTACCTTTCAAAATTAAATATTTTTCGCTAAGTTTTGGCAATTAAATTTAACTTAGGAGATCAAGAATGTTAAAAAAAATAACAAGACTTGCTCTTGCAATAGCTACTTACTTTACATTATCTGTAAGTTCATTTGCATTTGAAGCAAGCAATCCACAATGTATAGCTCCAGCAAATCCAGGTGGTGGATGGGACTTTACTTGTAGATCTGTAGGAAAAACTTTACAGGATTTAAAATTAATTCCTGGTTCATTAGAAGTAACTAACATGGCCGGTGGTGGCGGTGGAGTTGCATATGCTGAAGTAGTTAATAAAAGAGGCAGTGATAATAATCTGATTGTTGCAGCTTCATCAGCTACAGCTACAAGATTAGCTCAAGGTGCCTACCCAGGAAATACCATAGATCAAGTAAGATGGTTAGGCTCTGTTGGTGCAGATTATGGAATCATTGCGGTTTCAAAAAACTCATCAATTAACACTTTACCAGAACTTTTAGATCAAATTAAAAAAGATCCAAAATCTATTACTGTAGCAGGTGGATCTGCCGTAGGTGGATGGGATCATTTAAAAGTTTTAATCGCTGCTAAAAAATATGGCATCAATGATGTTAGAAGCATTAAATATGTTTCATTTGATGGTGGTGGAGATGCAGTAACTCAACTTTTAGCCGGAACTGTTCAAGCATTTACCGGTGATGTTTCTGAAGCTAAAGGATTTGTAGATTCAGGTGATATTAAAGTATTAGCAGTTCTTTCTGCTGATAGACTACCTGGAGAGTTCTCATCATTCCCTACTGCTAAAGAACAAGGTGTTGATGCAATCGGTGCAAACTGGAGAGGATTTTATGTTCCAGGCAATATGTCTAATGATGCTTATAATTATTGGGCTAATGCTATCTCTAAAATGTACGACTCTAAAGAGTGGAAAGAAACTATGAGTAAAAATGGTTTAGCTCCGCTAGATTTAAGTGGTGATGAATTCCAACAATTTGTTGCAGAATCAGTGCAATCAATTCAAGATCTTTCAAAAGAGATCGGATTAATTAAATAATATATTTTTGGGGCATTCTTTTGAATGCCCCATAAATTTTTTACCCATGAATGAACGAATATTTGGAATTTTCTCATTTATAATTGCTTGTGGCTACATTTATGTGGCTAGTTTAACCCAATTAAGTTTTATTTCAGACCCAGTAGGTCCTAAAACATTTCCATATATTGTTGGTTCAATATTTGCCGTTTCATCTTTATTCTTAATTTTTAAACCTGAGTTTGATCCAAAGTGGCCAAGTTTATATAAATTTTTAGAAATAATTTTTGTAACTATCATTTTAATTGTTTATGCCTACTCTCTTCCGATTGTAGGCTTTTTGATATCAACTTTGATTGCTACATTTATTTTATCTTGGAGATTGGGAGCAAAAATTACTGAAGCTTTGATATTTGGAGCAGCCGTTTCATTTGGAATTTATTTTTTATTTAGAACTATTTTAGGTCTTTCACTGGCTAAAGGAATTTGGGGATTCTAATGGAAACTATAAATTTTTTATTAGATGGATTTGATGTTGCATTTACAGTTCAAAATATAACTCTTGCTTTAATTGGATGTTTTTTAGGTACAATATTTGGTGCCTTACCAGGATTAGGACCAGCTAATGGAGTTGCCATACTAATTCCTATTTCTTTTTCTTTAGGTTTAGATGCTGCATCCTCAATGATCTTACTTGCTAGTGTTTACTATGGTGCGATGTATGGAGGTCGTATCTCATCAATCTTAATCAATATACCTGGAGATGAACCAGCTTTAATGACTACACTAGATGGTTATCCTATGACTTTAAAAGGAAGAGCTGGAGAAGCCTTAACCTTAACTGGGATTTCATCTTTTTTTGGAGCAATTGTAGCAACTATCGGTCTAATGTTTTTAGCGCCGCAACTTGTAAAAATTGCTCTTCTATTTGGTCCAGCAGAATATTTTGCTTTGTTTGTAATGGCTTTTGCAACATTAGGAGGGGTGAGTTCCAACAATAAAGCAAAAACAGTATTAGCATCGATGTTGGGTTTAGCTGTTTCAACAATTGGTGTAGATGGTCAAACAGGTGTTCCAAGATTAAGTTTTGGAAACGTGCATTTCTATGATGGCATTGATTTTCTAATCGTAATTGTAGGTATGTTTGCTGTATCAGAAATTTTTATATTTATTGAAAATAAAAATACAAAATCCACAAAAAACAAAAAAAATTTAATCATTAATAAGATTTTACCTAAACTAAGTGTAATAATTAAAATTATACCAACAATGATTAGAAGTTCATTTCTAGGTTTTTTTGCAGGAGTATTACCTGGTGCAGGTGCTTCATTAGGTTCTTTTATTGCCTATACAATTGAGAAAAAAATTTCTAATAAAAATGACACTTTTGGCAAAGGTGATGAAAGAGGTGTTGCTGCTCCTGAGGCAGGAAATAATGCAGCAGCAGGAGGTGCATTAGTTCCAATGCTTTCATTGGGAGTGCCAGGTTCAGGAACTACCGCAGTTTTATTAGCAATGTTAATGACAATGAATATCACGCCAGGGCCTTTATTATTTAAAAATAATCCAGATGTTGTTTGGGGATTAATTGCAGCACTATTTTTTGCAAACTTTATTTTGTTAATTTTAAATATTCCTATGGTGAGAATATTTACCAAAATTCTATTACTACCACCAAGATTTTTAATGCCGATTGTTGCTATGATTTCTTTTGTAGGAATTTATGGAATTTCTGGTTCAAGTTTTGATTTGTTATTAATGATTTTTTTTGGCTTACTAGGTTGGTTATTAAGAAAATTAGATATCCCTCTAGTGCCAGTAATTATGGGATCAATTTTAGGAAATTTAATGGAAACTAATCTTAGAAGAGCTTTAACTATTAGTGACGGAGATTGGTCTTATTTGTTCCAATCTAAAGTTGCTATTATTATTTGGATTATAACTATTGTGGGTTTTGTTCTGCCTCTAATCATTGGCAAAAGAATTAAATCCCAAATGGATAAACTAAAATCAAAAAATTAAGAATAATAATTATAAATTTTTGCAATTACAAAAATAAATAATAAAGCAATAATGATTGGTTTAAATTCTATTAATAATTTTTTTTTCAAACTCAATTTTCTGCTCTAAATTTATTATGACAAGCTTTACAGTTTCCCCACATAAATTTTCCAAGAGTGCCATTAATATCATCAGTATCTTCAATGACAGAAACCAATTGCAGCATATCTGATGAGGCTTTAGACATTAATGTATTAAACTCATCTTTATTTTCCCATATTGATGGCAGTGCCTCGGTTTCAAATCCTTCTTGAGTATTATCAGGGAATAAATTTAATAATTTTTTATAATTTTCACTCATTTCATTCATTAATTGCTTAGCTTCATCAAAGTCTTCACTAACAACAAGTGAGTTAACTCTTTTAGCGACCTTATAATTATTACTAAAAATTGACTGTCTAGTTTTGATTATTTCTTCAACAGATTGTTCAGCAAAAGAAGAGGATAAAAAGGCTCCAATTAATAAAAATGTGGTGAATAAAGTATTGCAAATAATCTTAGTAAGATGTTTAACTAAAGCATGCATATAATCAATACTGTAACAGAGTATGGATTAATTTCAAAATTTTTTCATTGGGTTGTTGCAATTATTCTTATTATACAAATCCCACTAGGTTTTTACCTTGTTGATTTAGATTTTGGACCAGAGCGTATATCAATCGAAAATATCCATATAATCTTTGGGTTAACTATCTTTTATATAACTATAGTGCGTTTATTAAATAATATATTAAATCCAACACCAAAATTAAATACCAATAGTTTTACTGGGCAAAAATTTATAGCAAGATTAAATCATATTTTGTTATACATTTCGATTTTGACAATTACAGTTTCAGGAATATTGAAAAAATTATTTAATGGTGAAAAACTTAATTTATTTTTTAAAGAAATAACTTTAAAAGATAATTTTGATTTAAGCGAACAATTTTATGATATTCATGTACTAGCTAATTATGTTTTAATTGGTTTAATTGCCTTGCATATCTCAGCTGTAATAATTCATAAAATTTTTTTTAGGGAAAATATTTTAAAAAGAATTCTTTAATTAATGAATATTCTTTGCATTCTTAATAATATGATGCAAGTTTTGGCCTCTATTACAAAGTGTGATTAAATCTGTAATATTTTTAACCCCTTTAGATTTGGCAATATTTAGAAGATATAAAAATAATCTAGCTGTTATTGTGCAATCTCCTAAAGCTGAATGTCGTATTTGATCCTTAGTTTCAATTTTAAACATTTCACATAAATTTGTTAATTCATAATTTTTTAAATCAGGAAATAAACTTGCAGTTAGATAAATTGTATCAATAGCTTTAATGACTTTCATGCGGTGAGCTAATGCAGACCCCTTAGAGTTTTCTTTTAAGAAATTAATATCAAAATTTATATTGTGACCTACTAAAATACTTTTTTTAATAAATTTTAAAATTTTTTCATTTATTTCAAATAGAGTTGGTTTTGATTGTACTTGATCATCAGTAATATTATGAATTTTAATAGAAGCTTCAGGGATTTTCATTTGTGGATTAACTAATTCATTTAAAATTTTTTCTTCACCAATCTTTAAATTACTAACTCTTAATGAAGCAACAGATATTATTTGATCACCTTTTTCCACATGGAGACCAGTTGTTTCAGTATCTAAAATTGAAAAATTAGTTTCTTCTAGAGAAACCCTGTTAAACAATTTTCTTGTTTCAATATAATATTTTATTCTATTAAAAATATTCTTCACCAATATCCACCCTTACTCTTTGTTTTAGATCTCTAATCTTTTTTAAATAAATCTTTAAAACTCTCTTTTCTCTCTCTAGCAATAGTTTTGGGTCTATAAAATTTTTAATTGATAAGCCTTTTTTGGTACGTTCAACTTGATTACGCAACAGAATGTTTGACATAAATCGATGAGCATTTTTAAAGAAATCTGTTTCATCTTCAGATAAAACTTTTAGATTATTAAGTTCATCCAATCGTTCAAAAGTTGAGATTTTAGTAATTTTATTTTTAATCGAATATAGTCTAATACTTTCAACAAGTGGCAATGTACCTGTATGCTTTAGATTTAAAAAACCTTTATTTTCATTATCATTTTTTTCAACAATGAATTGTCCAAAAAACCCTATTGCAGCATCACTTTCCTCTTCACTAAAGTACAGAAATTTTAATAATTTTTTTTCTTGCAGCTTGTCATTAATGAATGACCTCAATTCTTCTGCTAGTTCAATTTTTCCATAAACAGATCTAAAGTCATAAAGCATATCAATGTGCCTCATATCTTGTGGCGCATGATTTTTTAACCATTGTTCAACCTGCGCTTTCCATTCAGGTAAACTTTTTCGCCAAAGTAGATTAGATGCCATCAAATCTCCTTTACAAAGCGGTATGCCGCAATCATCTAAAGTTTTGGTAAAGTCTTTAGCTAATTCCTCAAAATAAAGATCAATTTTTTTTGGATCCTCATTTACATTTGTTTCATAAATTAAACCGTTATCCTGATCAGGATGCAAGAAACTTTCCATACGACCACCAGAACCCATAACAATTACGGAAAAATTTGGAATTTCTTTTATAATATGTTTATCTTTAACACGCTTCTCAGCTAACCGAATTGCTCTACGATAAATTACATTATTTAAAAAACTTAAGAGATATGAAATATCACCAGGATAAACATTTCGATTAAGTAAATTTTCAGCTAAGTTTATTTGTTGCTGTTTAATTTTTATTAATCCTGAAACATCTTGCTCATCATAAGTCATATGGTCAATTTGAAATACCAAATCTCCAAGTTCTGCTGTTAAAGCTGTATTCATATCAATCATTCCTAAGACCTTTGAGTTCATATCGAATACAGGTAAATGATGTAAATTTAATTTTCTCATTTTACCGACAGCATGAAATAACAAATCATCGTCATAAACAAATTTAACTGGCTGAGACATAACTTGATTTACAGTAGTTTGCTCATTAGCATTGAAGGCAACTCTTTTAAGAATATCTTTTTCAGTTATAATTCCACAGACCTGACCATTTTCTTCAACAAGGATAGTAGATTTTTTTAACTCTTTAAGTTTTTCTATTGCAGATTTAATAAATTCACTTTTTTTGACTAAAATATAATCATCAGTCATGTAGTCCATGACCTTATTAGTGAATAATTCTACGCTGTTAGATCTTTTAAACATGATTAAATACAATTAATTATTATCGAAAGCACATCTAAAACCTACATAAATTGCATAAAAATTAGAAGGTTTAAATTGTGCACCTTCTTTTTTAGTTTTGGAAGCACCATACCACCAGGAAGCGCCTGCAGTTAATGAATTTCCTTTTTCTTGATCATCAATCCATTCCCAAACATTACCTCCCATTGCAACTAATCCATTAATTCCTTCAGGCAATGAAATAACAGATACATGGCGATCGTAATTTAAAATCCCTTGTGAGTTCATATTTATTGCTGTGTCACCGCTTGGGTACTTATAAGTTTTACCAACTTCAAATAAATCAGACTCAAATTGCTGTGTATAGGCTGCTTTTTTCCATTCTTCAAAAGTCGGTAGCCTGCCCCTATGATATTTGCAGTAATCTTCAGCTTCAAATCTGCTAATATGTACCGCTGGTTCTAATTCATCATCTGGTTTGTTGCCATAAGGAGTTAAATAATTCCAATTAGCTCTTTTTTCCCAACCAGCTCCCCATTCGTAACCACCACCTGTTTTTTCAGCTTCGGTAACAATATTATTTTTTAGAGCATACTCCTTAAACTCAAGGATTGTTACCTCATATTTATTTAAATAAAATGAAGTAAAACTTATTTTTTCATTAATAAATGCATGAGCACTATTAAAATTTAAAATTAAGATTAATAATAAAATTATTTTTTTAATATTAGACATATTAGTTTATCTTTAAATTTAATCCTTGAACTATAATTTTTATCTAGTTCGTTAATACCATTGTCAATTTCAATTTTAGACATAGTTAATAATGTTGAAATATATCTATTCTTTATCATTTTTAAGTATTTTTTTTTTGAAATATTAACAGTAAAAATAAATTTTTTTATTAAATGTTTGTTACTTTTTTTTATAAAATTTAATATTTCGATATCTCTTTTTAATGATTTTTCTAGTTTTCTTTTCATTAATTTGAAAGTTGGTATTTCGTTTTCATTTGGATCTAAAGTTGAAATAATGATTTTTCCATTCTTATTTAAATTTTTCTTACAAAGGTTTATCAATTTACTGATTTGACTTAATTTTAAAAAGTGTATGGTTTGCTTAATCATAATTACGTCAAATAAAATTATGTTTTTTTTTAAAAAACTTAAAGCATCAATTTTTTTGAACATAATTTTTTTATTTTTATCTAAATGATCTTCAACATCTATACCAAAAGGTTTATTTGTTAATTTTAACCTATTTGAGATTGTTCCAATAATCTTACCTCTGCCGCATCCAATATCTAGTATTTTTGAATTTTTAGTGAAGCTAAAATTTTTTAATAAGAAATTGTTAAATGAGTTAATATATTTGTTTGATGAGAGCCAAGTTTTATTATCCCAATTTTTTATTGCTTTCATAATTTATATTATTCATTTTATCTTTATTTTAAATAAAGTATTAATAATAAATGTTTTCAAATTTACATATTTTTTTAGGTGCAACTGTTGCAGATGCAGCTGCAAGACCTTTGCATTGGGTTTATGACCCTTTAAAATTAAAAAGTTATATTAAGAACAAAAAAGAAGTTGCTTTCTTATCGCAAAACAAGTGTCCATTTTACAGTGTTAAAACGGGACAAGTCTCCGGATATAACGACATAGGTCAGGTGATGTATCAAACTCTAATAAGTTCAAAAAAAAATGATGATATTATTAAGAATTTCAAAAAGAATATAATATCACATTTTGGTCCTGGCTCTCTTTATTGGAAAAACTTAAAAGCTAGAAAGAAATATAAAAAGATTAAATGGACTCGTCCGATTAATGGACCCTGGATTCATCAAAATATATTAGAAACTATTCGGAACATAAAACTAAACAAAAATTTTACAGGAGGCAAAAAAGTAAACGAGTCTGATGGTTTTTGTGCTGCCCTACCTTATTTTTTATATGATCAAAATTTATCTAAAGTTAAAAAGATAATAAGAACAATAGCCAATACCAAAGCTAGTGAACAGTTTGCAATTGCAAAATTTGAAATAATAAAAAATGCTCTACTAGGTATAAATGATCCAATTAAAAATTTTTATAAAACTAATAAACAAAATAAATATTTTAAGGATGTAATTTTAAATCTTAAGAAAGTTTTAAATGATAAAAACAAACCTCATATTGAAATAGTAAAAAAATATGGAAAGGCGTGTAGTTATCCTGGAACTTTTAATGGATCAATTCATGCCATCTTAAATAGCAATAATTATAAATCTGCAATAACAAAAGTTATTAAAGCTGGAGGATGCAACTGTTCTCGTGCTAATTTTGTTGGCGCCTACTTTGCTGCCTTAAAAGGCAAAAATAATATTCCCACTAAATGGATTAAAAAAACTATTCCAGCAAAACAGATTTTAAAAAATATTGCTTAGATGCAAAAATCATCCATTGCCTATATATTAAAACTTTCAATTCCTATTTTTTTTGCAAATTTAGCAATCCCATTGGTGGGTATAATCGATACAGCTTTGATGGGAAATTTAGGAAATTTATCTTATCTATCCGCTACATCAGTTGCAGCAAATTTATTTTCTATGATTTTTTGGAGTTTTGGTTTTTTAAGAATGGGTACAGTTGGTATGGTGTCTCAAGCTTTAGGTAAAAATAATTATAAAGAAATTTTAAATATAATTTTAAGAAATCTTTTTTTTGT
>LIBV01000027.1 GCA_001438335.1 Pelagibacteraceae bacterium BACL5 MAG-120820-bin39 | reverse complement strand
GTTAGCTAATAGATTATCTTTTTATCTTTTAATGTTTATTTTCTTACTGTTCACGATTGAAAATTTCTCTAGAAAAAAAGCTCAATACCACACACTGTCTAAGAGTGGATTTAAAACTAAAACAAAAATAAAGTTAGTAGGTTATAAATCAAGCCTAGCATTTACTGTATGTTTTTTAGTTTTTTTTATTAGTTTTTTATTTCCAGTTATTCAAATGAGCTACTGGACATTTTTATTTCCTAAGCATTTCTTTGATTTAAATTTAATTAAACTTTTAGGTAATACTTTATTACTTGTTTTATTATCTTGCTGTTTATTGATATCCCTGGGTTTTATTTCTAATTATGGAAATAGAATTACTAAAAGTAAATTCCTTCAAGGTTTAACAACTTTTTCAATTTCAGGTTATGCAATGCCAGGTGTAATTTTAGCTGTTGCTTATATTTCATTTATATCTTTTTTAGATGAAAATATTTATATTTTTAAAAACTATAATATTAAATCATTTTTTATAGGATCTATTTTTGGTTTAGTAATAGTTTATTTTGTTAGATTTTATTCTTTAGCCAACAATGGAATTAGATCTGGCTATTTAAAGATTAATTATTCTATAGATGAAAGTGCTTATTTGCTAGGTTATTCAAAAATCAAGACATTCAAAAATATTCATTTACCATTCTTAAAAAATTCTGTCTTTTTAGTAATTATTTTACTTTTAATTGAAATTATAAAAGAACTGCCAATTACTTTGATAATGAGACCATTTAACTTTGATACTTTTGCAACAACTGCGTATACATATGCCTCTCAAGATTTATTAGAAGCTGCTGCTGCACCAGCTATCATTTTAATTTTAATTTCTAGTGCATTTATTTTAATAACCTCTAAATTTATTTTAAACGAAAAATAATGAAAAATTTTTTTGAAATTAATAATGTTACTTTTGCTGCTAGTAAAAAAAATAAAGTAAATAATGTCTCTTTAAAAATAGAAAATGAAGGGGATATTATATGTCTTCTTGGCCCCTCTGGAATTGGTAAAACTACTATTTTAAGAACTATAGCTGGTTTAGAAAAAATAAGATCAGGTAGTATCAGTTTAAATGGTAGAATAATTTCTTCTTCAAAAACTCATATTGAACCTGAAAATAGAAATATCTCTCTGTCTTTCCAAGATAACTCATTATTTCCACACTATAATGTTATTGATAATATTAAATTTGGTGCTGATAGAAATAGTAGAAAAACTAAAAAATTGAAATTGGATGATGTTATAGAATTTCTTCATCTGCAAAATATTAAATTGAAGTACCCCCATGAAATAAGCTCTGGTGAAGCACAAAGGGCAGCTTTAGCAAGATCATTATTATCTATGCCAGATTTGCTTCTTTTAGATGAACCCCTATCAAATATCGATCAAAATTTTAAAGAAGAAATTCAAGTTAAACTTAAACAAATTTTAAGGGATTATAAAATTACTACAATTATAGTTACTCATGACTCCTATGAAGCTTTTTATTTAGGAAATAAATGTGGAATAATTTTAAATGGTCAACTTAAACAATATGACGATCCTTATAATGTTCATCATTTTCCAAATTCAATTGAGGTCGTAAAATTTTTAAATAAGGGAATTTTAATACCCGCAACAGTGGTTGATGAAAAATCGTTAGAAAATAAAGATTTAGGAATAATCAAAGGAGATTTTATAAAACATTATCCCAAAGGAGCAAATGTCAAGTTATTACTACAACCTGAGGATTTAGAACATGATGACAAAAGCACTTTAAAGCTTGAAGTGGTAGACAAAAAATTTAGAGGAACTAATTTTATTTATACTCTCAAAACCGAAAGTAATTTACTAATACCTGTGTTTGTTCATTCTCACCATGTTCATCAACACGAAGTTGAAGAAAAATTCGGTGTTAAAAAACCTATTCATATTGATCATATTGTTTGTTTCGACTAATTAACAATCCGAATGAGTAAAAAAATAAAATTATTTTTTAAAGGAATTGTAGATATACTTCCCTTGTTAATTCCTGTTGTGCCTTTTGGAATTATATTGGGTGCCATTGGTATTGAATTAGGCTTTAGTTCACTTGAAATATTTGCAACATCATTCATTATTTTTGGTGGAGCTTCTCAAATTGTATTTCTTCAACTTTTTTCAAGTGGCGCAACTTCTTTAATTACAATTACTTCAACTTTTGTAGTTAATTCTAGACATCTTTTGTATGGAGTAAGTTTTAGTGAGTATCTAAAAAATTTATCTCTAGGCTGGAAGGTTTTATTATCCTATTTATTAACTGATCAAGCTTATGCAGTTTCTAATATTTATTTTGAAAAAAATAAAAAAGACGACTTAAAACATTATTATTTGCTTGGTTCAGGTTTTTTTCTTTGGTTGATTTGGCAAATATCTACATTGATTGGGGTTTTTTTAGGATCTATTGTTCCTGATAAATTAGGACTTTCTTACACTATACCGCTAACTTTTATCGCATTATTAGTGACCTATTTTAGAAAAATTGATCACATCATAATTATTTTGATTTCAGGATCACTTTCTATAATCCTATATAATGCACCATTAAAATCTTACATTATTTTATCTAGTTTTATTTCTTTATCAGTAGCTTTGATGATGATTGTTTATAAAAAAGGAAAAAATAAATGATCTGGTATGGAATTGTAATATCTGGAGTTTTAAATTTTTTGACCAAATTTTTGTCTTTATCTTATTTTGATACAAGCAAAATGAATCCTAGAGTTAAACAAATTTTAACTTATGTTCCCTCTGCAGTTTTTCCCGCAATAATCTTTCCTGGAATTTTAATAGATACAAATGGAGATTTAGATATTGTTAACAATCCAAAGATATTAGCATCTATTATAGCTTTAATTGTTGGTGTGTTTAGTAGAAATATTATAGCTACTATTTTGGCTGGTTTAGCTGCATATTGGTTTATTATTTTTATTTAAATTTATACCAAAATTGAAGAAATTATTTAAAATTAACAATGAGTTATTAGGCATCTTTTATATGATGTTGGCTCAATTATCTTTTGCTACCAATGATATGTTGGTAAAAATAATTTATCAAAACTATCAAGAAATATTTGTTTTAAATCAGATTATTTTTATAAGAGGAATATTTGCTTGTTTAGTTATAGGGTTATTTTTATTTTTAAAAAACCAACTGGATATAAAAATTGTATTTTCATCTAAAAAATTGGCAATAAGAGGTATACTTGAATCTTTATGCTGTATTTGTTTTTTTATCGGTATAGCCAAATTACCATTTGCTAAAGTATATGTTTTATTATCATTAGCTCCAATTCTTTTAACTATTTATGGTGCAATTTTTTTCAAAGAAAAAGTTCGTTGGCGAAGATGGAGTGCTGTGTTTTTGGGGTTTGCTGGAGTTGTTGTCGTTGTAAATCCTACAGATTTGAAATATGGGTATTATTTTATTTTTCCACTCTTAGCGGCGATACTTTTAACATTTAGAGATATATATACGAAAAATATAAAAGAAAATTTTCATAGCTTACAAATAGCTTTTATCACTTGTTTAATAGTTACAATTTTTTTTGGAGTTTTGAGTATTTATAAATTTTATAATTTTAATTCTAAAGAGTATTCAATTATGTTTTTATCATCATTTTTTCTTTCTTTGGGCTATATATTTTCTATAGCAACAATCAAAGTTACTTTAGTTTCGGTAACTTCTACCTTTAGATATTCGGTAATCTTATGGGGTATTCTTTTTGGTTATTTTATATTTAATGAAATACCTAGAATGAATACTTATATTGGAGCTTTTTTGATTATTGTCAGTGGACTAATAATTATATCAAGACAAAAACAATTGGGTAAAATTAAATAATCTTTAATAAAAAATTGTCTTATTATACATTCATTGTTTCTTTTTTTTTGTTTTCCTCAATTAAATATTAGGAACGGCAGCATTATTGAGTATCGTGATCGGAATTCCACTTGGAATTTACTGTTCTACGAAACCAAGATTTTACTTATTTATAAGGCCAATTATGGATTTTATGCAAACTATGCCAGCCTTTGTTTTTATGATTCCAGTCATTGCTTTTTTTGGAACTGGGAAAGTTGCGGCAGTAATTATAACAATGATTTTTGGTGGTACTCCTGTGGTGCGTTTAACTGTACTTGGCTTAAAAGGAGTGCCACAAAATATAAGAGAAGCAGCTATAGCCTATGGG
This sequence comes from Pelagibacteraceae bacterium BACL5 MAG-120820-bin39, assembly GCA_001438335.1. Lineage (GTDB taxonomy): Bacteria > Pseudomonadota > Alphaproteobacteria > Pelagibacterales > Pelagibacteraceae > Pelagibacter. The sequence goes on along the minus strand of LIBV01000027.1, from coordinate 7,041 downwards.
GCATCAAAATGGTATTTATTAACTAAAGTTGATATACCTCTTGCAACCCCAACAATTTTAGCCGGTGTAAACCAAACAGTAATGTTAAGTTTAGCCATGGTGGTAGTAGCATCTTTGATAGGGGCCAAAGGGTTAGGTCAGGATGTTTTAGAGGCATTACAGTATGCTAATGTAGGTCAAGGAATTTTAGCTGGGGTCGCCATTTTATTTGTGGCCTTATTATTGGATAGGATCGTCCAGGGTAAGAAGAGAGTTTAAATTTTATATTATTGTTTTTTTTAAAAAAAAGCTTAAGTACCCATTACCCAATAAGAGTAATTAAATTTTTATCTATAACATATGTCAACAAAACGTAAAATTGAGGATGACTATATAATCAAAGTAAAAAAAAGTATTCTAAAAGAAACTAAAGATACTGAGAAAAAATACGTAACTACTTATAAAGAAATAAAAAAATATTTTAAGATTTTTAATAAATCTCTATTTAAAGAAAAATTAAACACTTTTAATGATGTAAAAATAAAGCGAATTATTCAAGGCTCTGGACAGTGTGTGGAATATTTGTCTTATCGTAAAGGAACTAGTTTTTTTGTTTTAGAAATGATACCAAAATATAAAAATAAATTAGAATTTTTAAACACCTTAGCACATGAGATGGTTCACTTATGGCAGCAAACAGTAATGAAAGATACAGGCAATCATAATCGATTATTTTTTAGTTTTAAATCGAAGTTTAAAAAATTAAATTTACATCTTAGCTATTAAAGACTAATAAAATATTTAATGGGCATTCTATTAAATATTATATTAGCTATTAGCGTCACATTGGACTCTTTTATAGTGGGCAAGAGTGTAGATAAAAAAATTGCATTTACTCTTATATCTATTTCTCTTGCTCATGTACTTTTATTTTTAATTGGAGTGAAAATTGGAGATGAAATTGGTCCATTGATATCCAAATATGATCATTGGGTAAGCTTTACTGTATTTTTATTTTTATCTTTAAGTTGTTATAAAGATCTTTTTTCAGAAGAACCTGTATTTAAATTAGACAACGTTTTTAAAATTTTAATTACTACGTTAGCATTATCCATCGATGCTTTTGCAGTAGGTGCTTCATCTCATCATGAAATAGAATATTTGGGTTTAGTTATTATAATTATAGGAATATCAGCACCTTTTTTTTGTTATCTTGGATATAAATTGAAGAACGAAATGATTAAACATTCTCATAAACTTTTACATTTTAGTGAAGGAACATTTTTTCTTATTATCGGTAGTTTTATCCTCTATTCACATTTGTCAGGCGGGTATTAAAAAAGTATTTGAAAAATATTTTTTAAGGTCTATACAACACTCAAATTATGCCCCAACAGATTACGTGTGCTGAATTATTGGAATTATCCAAAGAACATCAAGGTGCAACATTGCTAGATGTAAGAACTCAAACAGAATGGGACCAAGATGGCAAACCGAATGGTCAAGAACTTGGATTAAATACTAGTTTTTTATCCTATTTAATCGACACAGATAATGGACGTGTTGTGAATGATAAATTTGATGAAACTTTAGAAGGTTTTAAAATTGATAAAAATAAAGTTGTTTTTGTAATGTGTAAAAGTGGAATGAGATCATCAAAAGTCGCACAAATATTAGATCAAAGAGGTTATAAAACTTATAATGTTGTTAATGGCTTTATTTGTTCTGAAGATGTAGAGCCAAGCTGTTGGAAAACATCAGGATTGCCAGTACTTTAAATTAAACAATAATTTTTGATTTAGTAGAGACGAAAATACTGGTTTAATATATTTTTAAAGTTGTAATATATAAATATGATCTTTAGACAATTATTCGATAAAATTTCTAGCACATATACATATTTGATTGCATCAGCCGCTGGAAGGGAGGCTTTAATCATTGATCCAGTTTTAGAAAATGTTGAGCAATATATTAAATTATTAAAAGAATTAGATTTAAAACTGGTTAAAGTTATCGATTCTCATATACACGCAGATCATATTTCAGGTATTGCAGAATTAAGAGATAAAACAAATTGTGTTACTGTCATGGGCGACAAAACTCCTGCGGATGTGGTTGCTATGAGAGTTGCAGATGAAGAGACAATCAAAATTGATGGTATAGATTTAAAAGCTTTATACACACCTGGTCATACATCTGAGAGTTTTAGTTTTTTAATGAAAGATAGAGTTTTTACAGGTGATACTCTTTTAATTAGAGGCACAGGAAGAACTGATTTTCAAAATGGCGATCCAAGAGACTCTTATAATTCAATTTTTAATAAATTATTAAAACTTCCTGAAGCTACATTGGTTTATCCAGCTCACGATTACAAAGGTGAAATGGTCAGTACAATTGGTGAAGAAAAATATTTTAATCCAAGACTGCAAGTTAGATCAGCTGAAGAATACATAGATATAATGAATAATTTGAATTTACCCGATCCTAAAATGATGGATGTAGCAGTTCCAAGTAATTTAAATCTAGGAATTGATTTTAATCGTCAGAAAGTAAACAATGGAATTGAGCCTGAAGAGTTTAATAAGATAAAGAAAGATCCAGACTCAGTATTAATAGATTTAAGAGAAGATATTGAAATTGAAAAAGAGGGAAAATTAAAAAATAGTATTATTATACCCTTCCCAAAAATAAATGAATATATTGATAAAAATAAAGATATGTTAAAAAGTAAAAAAATTCTTTTTTATTGTGCTCATGGACATCGATCTACATTAGCAGTTCAAATTTCAAAATCTTATAATTATTCAAATTGTTATCACCTAATTGGTGGTCTTAAGAATTGGAAAAAAGAAGGTTTGGAATTATAAAATAAGATGAAAATTATATTTTTATTATTTTTATCAATTATATTTATCAAGAGTAGTTTTGCCCATAATCACTATCCTATAACTACTGAATCTAAAATTATGATTGCAAAGGGTAAAATTGCTTATGAAAATAATTGTGTCTCTTGCCATCAAATAAATTTATCAGGTGCTGAAAATTGGAAAGGGCTTGATGAAGATGGACATAGAAAAGCGCCACCGTTAAATGGTACGGGCCACACTTGGCATCATGATGACAAGACTTTACATAGCATAATTAAATATGGTTTAGTTAAACTAGTAAAAAATTACCAAGGTAAAATGGCAGGGTTTGGAGATGTTCTTAATGATGATGACATTGATAATGTTTTAGCTTATATAAAATCTTATTGGCCAAAAGATAAATATCAATATCAAATAGATTTGAATTAACAATATGAATACAACTACATTTAATTGGTCTTGCAGACATACTTGGAGAAGAAGTGCTAAAAATACTGGATGGTGTTTGCTTGGTTGTGCAATTGGTGATTTTGGAACAATTCTATATTTTCAAATAACAGGAATTCCATGGCCAGTATTAGCTATTATGATCTTAGCAATTATAAATGGATTAATTACAAGTATTATTTTAGAGACAATCATTTTAATGAAACAAAATTTTAATTTTAAAGATGCATTAAAAACTGCTTTTGGGATGAGCTTCATTTCAATGGTTAGCATGGAAGTTGCTATGAATTTAACAGATTATTTTTTGACTGGGGGAGCTATGTTGACATGGTGGGTAGTTCCAATAATGTTAACAGTTGGTTTTTTAACACCATGGCCTTATAATTATTGGAGATTAAAAAAATTTGGAATTGCATGTCATTAAATAATTTTAATGGTTAGTGAATGCAAAAAGTTTTTTCAAATAAGTATTTAGATCAAAAAGAGATAGTCGAAAAATATTTTTTTAATTTAGTTTCAAATTTTTCTAATCAAAATCAAAAAGAAATAGAGAAAACATCTTTAGAGATTGTTCAAAATGCAATTGACCATAAAATTGGAAGTCAATTTGGAAAATTAATTCATGAATTTTCTTTATCAAGCAATGAGGGAATAGTTTTGATGTGTTTAGCGGAAGCTTTGCTAAGGATACCTGATCCTAAAACAATAAATGATTTAATTGAAGATAAAATTCCTATCGGTGATTGGAAAAAGTATATTAAAAATGATAACGATTTATTTGTTAATATTTCATCTATAGCTTTTTTAATAACAGGAAAAATTGTCGAGGAAAAACCAGATGAAAATAAAAATGTTCTTAGTAAGATTGTAAAAAATTTATCTGAACCTTTGTTGAGAAATGCAATTAAACAAGCCGTAAATATTTTAGCAAAACAATTTGTTTTTGAAAAAGATATCGAAAAAGCTATTAAATTTAGTGATGAGAAAAAGCATGATAAATATACATTTTCTTTTGATATGCTTGGAGAGGCAGCAGTTACTTATGAGGACTCTGAAAAATATTACAGTCAATATGAAAATGCAATTATAGCAACAGGTAAAAGTAAAAACCCTGAAAAAAAAAGTATTTCAATCAAATTATCCTCATTACACCCAAGATATGAAAGAAATAAATTAGATTTGCTCAAAAAAGAACTTTTTCCTAAAGCATTTAAACTTACAGAATTAGGTAGAGAAAATAAAGTTGATATATGTTTCGATGCAGAGGAAGCAGATCGACTAAATTTATCTTTATTTATTTTTAAAGAGATTATCGAAAGTAAATTAATAGATGAAACTTACAGTGGATTTGGTTTTGCTGTACAAGCCTATCAAAAAAGAGCTTATTTTGTTTTAGATTGGCTTAATGAATATTTAACCACAATAAATAAGAAAATAAATATTAGATTGGTTAAAGGAGCTTATTGGGATACAGAAATTAAAATCGCTCAAGAGCAAGGATTTACAGATTATCCAGTTTTTACTAAAAAATTTGTTACAGATATTTCATATTTAGCTTGTGCTCACAAATTGTTAGAAAATAAGAATGTTTACTCTCAATTTGCAACTCATAACGCACACAGTATTGCATACATTAAAACACTATTTAAAGATAAAGATTTTGAATTTCAAAAATTGCATGGAATGGGAGACGAGATTTATTCTCATTTAGAAAAAAATAATAAGTTTAAATGTAGAGTTTATGCACCTGTAGGAGGCTATCAAGATTTACTACCTTATTTGGTGAGAAGATTGCTTGAAAATGGAGCAAACACCTCTTTTATCCATCAATTAAAATCAAAGAATTTAGATATTAAAAAATTGATCCAATCTCCTTTGGATAAAATAGAAAAATTAAATTTTGATAAAATTAAAAAACCAGTGGATATTTATGAAGACCGTAAGAATTCATTTGGTTTAGATCTAAGTGAAGAAGATACAATAAACTATCTAAATTTTGAAAATAACTTTGATGTAAAAGCTTATTCTATCATAGATGGAGAGGACATTAAAACTATAGAAGAGCATAATATTATATCTCCGCATAATTTAAATATTATAGGAAAAAAATATTATGCAGACGGGAAAACTGTAGTTAACGCAATAAATAAATTAAAAGAATACTCAAATACTTGGAAAAAAATTTCTATAGAAAAAAAATCTGAAATATTTTTGAATTTTGCAGATTTAATTGAGAAAAATATAAATCATATTATTCAAATATGCGCCAAAGAGTCTGGAAAAAGTATTAAAAACTCTATTGCTGAAATTAGAGAAGCAGTAGATTTTTGTAGGTATTACACTAAAGAGGCCAATCTAATATTTAAAGATAAAATATTAAAAGGACCAACTGGAGAGCTGAATAAATATAGACTAATTGGTAAAGGTTTATCTTTAGTTATAAGTCCTTGGAATTTTCCGATTGCAATTTTTGTAGGCCAAACTGTTGCCGCATTAATAACAGGAAATGTAGTATTAACAAAACCTGCAGAACAATCGTCGTATGCTGCCTATTATTTGATTAAACTATTATTAAAAGCAGGATTGCCAAAAGAAGTAATAGCATTAGTTCTTGGTGAGGGTGCATTAATTGCTAATAAAGTCATTGAAGATAAGAAACTTAAAAATGTAATCTTTACGGGGTCATTAGATACTGCAAAAATTATTCAATCTAATTTACAAAAAAAAGATAGCATACCTACATTTGTAGCTGAAACTGGAGGTTTAAATTGCATGGTAGTTGATAGCTCAGCTTTACCCGAACATGTTGTTAAGGATGTGGTGAGTTCTGGATTTGATAGTGCCGGCCAAAGATGTTCTGCTTGTCGTATTTTATGTGTTGAAGAAAATATTTATGAAAAAATTAAAGACATATTAATTGGTGCTATGAAAACCCAAAATATGGGTGATCCAGAAAAACTTTCAACTGATATAGGACCGGTAATTGATGCTGAGGCTTTAACTAATATTAATGAACATGTAAAAAAATTTACTAAACTTTTTCAAAATGAAAATATCCCTACAATTGGTTATTTTGTACCGCCAACCTTAATTGAAATAGAAAAACTATCTGATCTAAAAAATGAAATTTTTGGTCCAGTAGTTCATATAACTAAATATAAGGCATCTGAATTAGAAAAACTTATAGAAGAAATTAACGACTTAGGTTTTGGTTTGACATTAGGTATTCACAGTAGAATAGATAAAACAGTTAATTTGATAGTATCAAAAGCAGAAGTAGGGAACATTTATATTAATCGAAATATGATAGGTGCAGTAGTAGGGGTACAACCCTTCGGAGGTTATGAAAAATCAGGAACTGGGCCAAAAGCTGGTGGTCCTGAATACCTAAAGAGACTGTGTCACGAACAAAGTATCTCCAATAATACTGCTGCCATGGGTGGAAACGCCTCGTTATTATCTGAAGTAGAGGATTAATGTTCAATAAAAATTTATTGATACTGACTATTTGTCAGGTTTTTTCGTTCACAGCACCTCCAATTACAGTATTCATAAGTGGTATAGTTGGCTTGAAAATATCTCCAGTTGCATCATTGGCAACATTACCAACCTCATTATCCATCGTAGGAACTGCAGTATTTTCAATGTTTGCTGCAAAAATTATGAGCAAGATTGGAAGAAAAAATGGATTTATTTTTTCTTCAACTTATTCAAGTCTTGCAGCTTTAATTGCAGCCTATGCAATTTA
>LIBV01000026.1 GCA_001438335.1 Pelagibacteraceae bacterium BACL5 MAG-120820-bin39 | reverse complement strand
GAAAGAATTATGGATCGAATTGCTATAGAAGGCGACAGACCTCTTTAAGCTACTAAATGCAAAATATAATTGAAGAAATTATATTTAATTTTTCTAATAATAAATCTTTGTACCTTGGTGAAAATGTAACCATTGCTGATCACATGTTGCAAACGGCAATGCTTGCAGAAAAAAATAAGTCCTCAGATAATTTAGTTTGTGCAAGTTTGCTTCATGATTATGGTCATTTTTTAGTTGAGGATCCAGATAAGTTGGTAGATGAAAAAATTGATGGTGAACATGAAAGCATAGGTGCGAATTATCTTAGAAAATTTTTTCCAGACACTATTATTGAACCAATTTTATTGCATGTTGAAGCAAAAAGATTTTTAGCAAGAGATCTCTCCTATTTTAAGCTTTTATCAGAGGCTTCTGTCATAAGCCTTAAATTGCAAGGTGGACCAATGAGTGATGACGAGATAAAGCAATTTAAATCAAAACCCTACCATCAAGAGGCTATTAAATTACGAAGATTCGATGAAGGTGCTAAAAATCCTAAGGTAAGATTAAAAAAAATTAAGGAATATAAAGAATTATTAATTTCTAAACTTAAATGAATTACGATTACATTATTATTGGAGCAGGTTCGGCTGGATGTGTTTTAGCAAATCGGTTAACTGAAAATAGTCAAAATAATGTAGCATTATTTGAAGCGGGAAAACCTAGCAACATTTGGAAAGTTAAAATGCCATTGGCTATCCTTTATACAATGCATGATCCAAAATATAATTGGAAATATTACTCTGAACCTGAACCTCATTTACATAACAGAAGATTATTTTGCCCAAGAGGTAAAATGATTGGTGGCTGCTCTGCTCATAATGGAATGGTATTTGTAAGAGGGAATCCTAATGATTATCAAAGATGGGCTTCTTTTGGTTTAACAGATTGGTCATACGAAAAAGTACTTCCCTATTTTAAAAAAATTGAAACTTGGTCGGAAGGTGAAAATGAATTTAGAGGAGGCTCTGGGCCATTACCAGTAAATCAATCTAAAAATAAAAATCCTTTATTTAAAGCATTTATCGACTCAGCAGGAGAAACTGGTTACAAAATTAATCCAGATATGAATGGTGAAGATCAAGAAGGATTTGGAATGTATGATGTAACAATTAACAAAGGGGAACGAGCAAGTGTTTCAAAACATTATTTAGATCCAGCTAGATCAAGAAAAAATTTGAATATTTTCACAGAATCTTTTGTTGAGCGAATTATATTTGATGGAAAAAAGGCTATTGGTATTGAAGTTAAAATTAAAAACAAACTAAAAAAGATTTATGCTAATAAAGAAGTAATTTTAAGTGGTGGTTCAATCAATTCACCGCAACTTCTTCTGCTTTCAGGGGTGGGTCCAGCTAAAGATCTTAAAGATAAAGGAATAGAAGTAGTCCATGATCTAGAAGGTGTGGGTAAAAATCTTCAAGATCATTTAGAAACGTATATTCAACAAGAATGCAAAACGCCAGATACTCTATATTCGTATATTAACAAATTTAACATGGTAAGAATTGGAATTCAGTGGTTTTTGAATAAAAGTGGGCCCTGTTCAACTTCTTTTTTAGAGGCAGGTGGCTTTGCTAAATCTTCGCCAGAGCAAGAATATCCTAATATTCAATTCCATTTCTTTCCGTCTTTTGTAATTGATCATGGCTTAGTAGATCCTGATCGACATGGGTATCAACTACATGCAAGCCCTAATCATCCAAAAAGCAGAGGGTTTGTATCTTTAAAATCAAATAATCCTTATGAGTATCCTAACATTCAATTTAATTATTTAGAACACCCAGATGATTTAAAACAAATGATTGAAAGTATCGAGGTCGCCAGAAAAATTCTTGCGCAAAATTCAATGAAACCCTACGCTGGTAAAGAAGTTGGTCCTGGTTCTGAAGCACAAACACATGAAGTGTATGAAGAATACATTAGATCAAAAGCAGAAACTGCTTATCATCCCTCTTGTACACTTAAGATGGGTGTTGATAAGATGTCTGTAGTTGATCAAAAACTTAAAATACACGGATTAGAAAATATTAGAGTTGTAGATGCATCAGTTATGCCAGAAATAACAAGTGGAAACTTAAATGCTCCAACTTTAATGATAGCTGAACGTGCCTCTGAATTTATTTTGAATTAACACAAATTAAGCAAATTATTTCAAACATAATAGCTGCTGCCACCATTGACGTAATTTGATTAGGATTATCTTTTGTCGGCATTAAACAAGCAACATCGCCACCAATTACATTTCTTCCTTTTAAACTTTGAATTAATTTTCTTACTTCATCCATATTAAAACCTCTAAATGCAGGTTCAAGATTTGCAGTACCAGGTGCAACGTTAGCATCAAGGCAATCTAAATCAAAAGTTACATAAATTGGGTTATCCCCTAGTCTATCTAAAATCATTTTAGAACACTTTTCATGACCAAGTTCTTTATATTCTTCCATTGTAATCACTTGGTAACCAATATCGTAACTTGCTTGCAACCAATCTAGAGTTCTTGGGTTTCCTCTTATACCAATTTGAGTGCTGGTATGTGGATCAACATTTCCTTGATGTACTAAATAAGACGCCCAATGTGCAGCGGATTTTTTTGCTCCTAAAAAATGATCTAATTTTTCAAAACAATCAGTGTGAGCATCAAAGTGGACAAGAGTTATTTTTTTTCCTTTAGTAAGTTTTGAATCTTTTTTAGCTAAACTCTGAATGATACCACCTGTTATGGAATGATCACCCCCAATTGAAACTACTGGTTTGCCTGCTTTTTCAATTTCATCATAAAATTCTGAAATTCTTTCTATACATTTTTCATTATTGTTGGCTTCTGGAAATGGTACATCCCCTAAATCGTGAATTTTTTTTAATTTCCAGGGGTCAATTTTAAAATCGAAGTGAGATCTTCTTAACATTGCAGAAATATTTCTAACTGCCCTTGGTCCCAAGTGCTGATCTCTTTCAGTAGTCCCGTTACCTGTGCTATGAGGGACTCCAACTAAAGCTATGTCACAATTATTAGGATTAGGATCATTTTTACATCTAAATAAAGTAGGTATCCCCCACCAATAGAGGGTTTCCATCATTATTTTATCTTCATCTGAAATCATAAGTTGAATATGGCACAAATTAATAAAATATAAAGTATAATGTTTTTTTGATATAGGTCAGCTATGAAACCGGCTGAAAATAATACTAAAGGAATTGCCTTTATCCTTATAGGTATGGCCATCTTTTCAATTCAAGATGCTTTAATTAAATTTATTTATAATGAAACATCTTTATACGAACTTTATTTTGGTAGAACTTTGGTCGCATTTGTTTTGCTTTTAGTATTTATGTTTTTTGCAAAAAAAAAATTAATTTTAAAAAGTCACTATCCTTATTTAACAATTTTTAGAGTAATTTTATTTTTCTTTGGTTTTAGTTTTTTTTATATTTCATTAACCTTTATGACTTTGGCAATGGCAAATGCACTTTTTTTTTCTAGTCCTTTTTTCGTATCAATATTTGCTAAAATTTTTTTAAAGGAACAAATTGGAATTAGACGAATTGGAGCAATTATAGTTGGTTTTATTGGTGTCTTTGTTGTTTTAAATCCAAACTTTGATGACTTTAAAATAATCAATCTTGCACCAGTTGCTTGCGCATTATGCTATTCTGCATCAATGATTATTTTGAAAGTAACAAGTGAAAAAGATAATATTTATACTCAATTAGCCCATTTATATATAGGCGCTATTACTATCAGTTTATTATTTTTTATTTTTGCTGGAGATGGAAAATTTAATACTTTTACAGATCCGTCTCTTCAATTTATTTTTAGAAAATGGTTTAGCAATCCATCTGAAGCATGGCCAATTATATCTATTATGGGTTGTTGTGGTGCATTTGCCTTTGCTCTTGTATTTAATGCTTACAATATAGCATCACCGTCCACAGTTTCTTTGTTTGAATATTCACTAATAATTTATGCAAGTATTACAGGTTATCTATTATTTAAAGAAATTCCTGAAGTAAGAACTTTAGTTGGTTCAGCAATTATTATATCAGCAGGTTTATATATCTATTTTAGAGAAAAGGTAAAAAATCAACCCATTGTTACTGAAAATCCAATACGATAATGAAAAATTATATTCCTACAATTGATATTTCACCTTTAATTAAAAATAATTTTAATAGTACTAAATCCCTTGAGACTATCAAAAAAATAGATAAGGCTTGCATTGATGTAGGTTTTTTCCAAATCATTGGGCATGGAATACCATTAAATAAAATTATTAAAATCTGCTCTGTAGGAGAAAAATTTTTCAATTCTCCAAATACTAATAAACTTAAATTAGCTCCAAAAAAATGGAATAAATTTAATGTGAATAAATATAGAGGATACTTTCCAAGTGATGTGAATGGCAAAGAAGGTCTGGATATTGGAGATTTATTAGTAGGTAAAAAGTACTCTAAAACTGTTAAGAATCAGTATATTGAATATTTAAATTTAAATAAGGCATTTAGTAAAAGCTCAATTGATTTATTAAAAGATTATTACAATTTAATTTTTTTACTTAGTGAAAAGCTTTTTCAAAGCGTAATTACTTTATATAAAAAAGATATAAAGATTTCAAAATTAGCTTTTCAACGCTTAAAAACCCTTAGTACATTGAGATTTAATTATTATCCAAATCAAACTAAACCAGTTGAAATTTCCAAAGAGGATGGTGTTGCTCTAGGTTGTGAAACACATGTCGATAGTGGAATTTTTACAATTTTATATCAAAATAAAAAAGGTGGCCTACAGGTTCAAAATCGAAATACAAAAAAATGGTATGATGTTCCTTTTAATAAGAAAGCTTTAGTGGTTAATACTGGCTTGGCCTTAGAATATTTAACAAAAGGTAAATTTAAAGCTACCAACCACAGAGTTCTATGGAATAAAAGTAAAAGACTTTCAGTACCTTTCTTTTTTGAACCTTCCTATGATTTTAAAATCAACAATTCTTTTTTACATTCAAATAAAATTGAAAAAGATGGTATTTTTTATGAAAAATTTCTAAATAAATCTCTAGAAAAATTTGTTGAGTATCAAAGATAGCCATAATTTGCTTATAAATATGGACAGTCTTAATCTAAAGAATCTCTATTCCTTCCGATCTTAAATTATGCTAATGTTTGATCAATAAAGGTGATGTACATAACTCATCGAGTGGAGTGTTAATCCAAATCGAAAGCGGGATCGATCAACTTTTTTAGATTTAATTATTTAAAGGAGCATATATGAAATTTGGATATTTCTGTAACACTACAAACTGGACACATAAGCCTTACTACGAGTTATTAGACGAAACTAAAGAAATCACAGAATATTGTGACCAAAATAACTGGGACTCTATTTGGTATACTGAACATCATTTTAATCATGAGGGAATGGAATCTTGCACTAATCCATTGATGATGGGTGCAGATGCTGCCGCAAGAACAAAACAAATTAGAATTGGTCAAGCTTGTAATGTTATTACTTTTCATAATCCAATTCAGATGGCAGAGGATATTGCTTTACTGGATCAGCTTTCAAAAGGAAGAGTTGAAGTTGGTATAGGAAGAGGAATTTACGGAAGAGAAGCTGTAAATTTAAATATTGAAGCTGATATGAAAGATCAAGCAAAAAACTTTAGACTATTTGAGGAAACCTTAACTATTCTTAAAAAAGCTTGGAAAGAAAAATTTTTTGATCACAAAGGAGAATTTTATACTTATCCATCTCCTAATTATGTATGGCAACATGCTATGAGTAAATCAAGTCCAGAATTTATGGATATGGAAACAAATGTTATGAAAAAAATTAGTGTATTGCCTCAACCATATCAAAGACCTTATCCTCCAATTCATCAAGTAGTTGATGGCATAAGATCAATTGAGTGGGCTGCACAAAATGGACTAAATATCATTATGTGGATCCCAACAGTAAAAGCACTCAAAATTAAATTTGAGGCTTTTAAGAATGCAAAATCTGAAACTGAAAAAAGAAATGTGCCGCTGGGTGAGGGTATATCTTTAGTTAGAGACATGTTTGTTGCTGATACTATGGAAGAAGCAAAAGAAAAAGCTGGTGAACATATGATTAATTATATGAGATGGGTATGTCACTGGAGAGGTTTAGGAAACCATATGGATCCTGGTGAAGAATTACCAGTTACTCCAGGTAAGTTAGATTTATTGAATTATGAATTCTTGCATAAAAGAAATATGCTATTTGGAACTCCAGAGTATGTAATTGATAAAATTCATGAATTAAAATCTGAATTGAACTTACAAAACCTTCAAGTCTGGTCTAATTTTCCAGGAGTGAAACATTCAGATTGCATGAAAAGCATAAAACTTTTTACAGAAAAAGTTATGCCTCATTTCAAACAAGACATTGAAACTGAAATTAAAAAAGTTTCGTGAAACCATCTAAGATCGGTCTGACCGGTGGTGAGGCGGCTGTTCGTTCTTTAAAAAAAGAAAAAGTCAAATACGTATTTGGTTTGATTGGTTCAGCAACCATGGAAATGTTTGATGCTCTTTATCATGAAAAAAGTATAAAGTTCATAGGAGTTCGGGATGAGAGAACTGGGACTCATATGGCAGATGGTTACGCTAGAGCCTCAAACCAACCTGGAGTTATAATTGCAGGGCAAAATGGACCAGGTGCAACTAACCTAGTGACTGGAATTGCCCAAGCAAAAGCTGCTTTCTCACCATTAATAGCAATTGCTGGTTCTTATTCGACTAAAGATAATATGGAAGATGCTTTTCAAGGTCTTGATCAACAATCTTTATTCACCCCTATCACCAAAAAAACTTGGACAATAACTAATTCAAAAAAAATACCAGAAACAATAAGCGACGCATTTAATGTTGCTATGACACCAAGAAGAGGTCCGGTTAGTATTAATTTGCCTAGGAATGTTCTGGCAGAAACAAACTCTTATAATATTGATTTAAAAAAACCTTCCTATCTAAATTTTTCTAATCAAAAAGGAAAATTAGATGAGATCAAAAAATCAGTAAAATTAATTAGTTCAGCAAAAAAATTAGTTATTATTGTTGGTGGAGGAATTAAACATAGTGGTAATTATAAAGATGTAATTCAATTAGCAGAATTTTTAAATTCACCAATAGTTACTGCCGCAGGTCATGGTGATGCCATCCCTTATGGTCATAAACTTAATGCTGGTCAAATGGGTCCGAGAGGTAATCCGGTTGCTTCTAGACTGGTTAAGGAAGCAGATATTATTTTAGCAATTGGTACTCGGTTAGGCTTTAATTCAACTTTTTATTCATATGATAATATCAACAAGAAAGCTAAAATTATTCAAATTGAAATTGAAAAAAAAATGCTTGGAAGATATTTTCCAATTTCAGTCGGTATTAATGCAGATGCAGCAACTGCTACAAAACAAATTTATGATGAATTAAAAAAGCAAAAAACTATTTTACAAATAGAAAATTGGACAACTAATTATTTAAATGAAAGAAATAATTTTTTAAAAAATAGAGAAGTTAATAATTTAGGTAAAAACTTTCCTATTCAGCCAAATGGACTATTTAAGGAATTAAGAAAAGTTTTACCTAAAAATTCAGCAATCACATTAGATGCTGGAACTTTATGCTTACAAGCAACTGATGCTTTACAATATTACAGCCCCCCTTCTTTATTTACTCCATTAGATTTTGGTTTAGTGGGATTTTCTTTTGCTTGTGGATTAGGAGTGAAGATTGCAAAACCTGAAAAAACTGTTGTAAGTTTAATGGGTGATGGAGGATTTGGTATGACAATATCTGAATTAAGCACTGCTGTTGAATATGGTATCAACACTACTACAATTGTAATGAATAATAAAAGTTGGGGTGCTGAAAAAGCCTATCAAAAAGATTTTTTTGGTAAAAGATATTTAGGCGCTGATATTAATAGTCCACCTTTTGACAAAGTAGCACAACTATATGGTGCGAAGGGTTATAAAGTTACAAAAGTTTCAGAAATTAATGAAGCTGTATACGATGCGATTAAATCAAAAAAACCATCAGTGATTGATGTTGATGTTGACCCTAATGCATTATACAGTTTTAGAAGAGATAGTTTCAAACACAGAGAAAAAAAATGAAAATAGAATTAAGAAAATTCACAAAATTTGTTGATAAGACCTACATTGAAGGTGGTAAAGAAGCAAAAGAACCTGTTTTGCTTGTATCTGTAGCGGCTGTTTTTAAAAATCCATGGCATGGTCAAGGTTTTGTTGAAAATTTAAGGCCAGTGATTTTAGATCTTGCTCCTAAACTTGGAGATATTTTAGTTCCAGAATTAATTAAAGAAATTGGTTCACCTGAAAAAATTCTTGCTTATGGAAAAGCGGGTATAGTTGGATTGAATGGAGAAATAGAGCATGCCTCAGCTTTTATTCATACTTTAAGATTTGGAAATAAATTTAGAGATGCTGTGGGTGGCACTTCATATTTAAGTTTTACAAACACCAGAGGTCCAGCTGGGTCTAAAATTTCAATTCCAATGATGCATAAAACAGACTCTGGTTTAAGACCTTATTATTTAACTCATGAATTTACCATTCATGATGCACCATTTGATGATGAGGTTGTTATTGCAATTGGTGGTGCTTCAAGTGGCAGAGCTCATGCTCGAACTGGAGATAGATATCAAGATATGAAAGAAATGGGTATAGAACCTAAATAAATCTTGATGGAAAAGACAACATCATCAGGCACTTTCTATGTTTACAATAAAAAACAAACAATACCTATTGTCTTTATTCATGGCGTTGGTTTAACTCATGAAATTTGGCAACCACAATTAAATTTTTTTAAAGAACATACAACTTTATCTTATGATATTCTTGGGCATGGTAAGACACCTTTAGAAAAAAATGAGTTATGTTTTGATGATTTTTCAGATCAATTAATAAATCTACTCGATAAACTTGAAATTGAAAAAATTCACTTAGTAGGATTTTCAATAGGATCGTTAATTGCAAGAAATTTTGCAATAAGGTTTAATTCAAGATTACAATCTTTAACTTTACTTTGTTCAATTTTTAAAAGAAGCGAAGAAGAACAACAAATTGTTAATGAAAGATTTGCTCAAGCTAAAAGAGATTTAAAACTATCTAAACAAGCTTTAAAAAGATGGTTTACCGACAAATATCTTGAGGAAAATCCTGATACTTATGAAAAAATTACTTCAATTCTATCCGCTAATAATATGTCAAATTTTTTAAAAGTTTATGAATTATTTGTATTTCATAAAAATGATGAAAAATTCGAAGATATAAAAGCAAACACACTGGTCATGACAGGAGAGCACGATAGTGGGTCAACTGTTAAAATGTCTGAAAAATTATGTGATATTATTTCAAATAGTGAATTAAAGATTATAAAAAATGGAAAACATCTTTGTGGTATTGAGTATGCAAATGAAGTAAATTTAGCCCTCAAAGAATTTATTGACAAATGTCAGAATTAAAAAAATATCAAATGTTTATAGATGGTGAGTGGGTAGACTCTGAAAGTAAAAAAACTTTTGAAACACTTAATCCTGAAAATAATGAACCATGGGCAATAGTTCCTGAGGCAAGTGCAAAAGATGTTGATAAAGCTGTTCGTGCAGCACAGAAAGCTTTTGAAGGTGACTGGCCAAAACTCCTACCAAGAGAAAGAGCAAAATTTCTAAGAGCAATAGGAGATCAATTAAGAGCTAACGCTGAAATGTTAGGTAAAATTGAAACAATAGATACAGGAAAACTTTTTAGAGAAACAAAAAAACAAGCAATATATATTGCGGAATACTATGATTACTATGCTGGCTTAGCAGACAAAGTTGAAGGTACAGTGCTTCCAATTGATAAACCAAATGTTCAAGCGATCACAACCAGAATTCCTATTGGGGTAATTGCTGCAATTGTCCCCTGGAATTCACAAATGTTTTTAACAGCTACTAAATTAGCTCCTGCTCTTGCAATGGGAAATACTGTGGTGATAAAATCCTCAGAATTAGCTCCAGCAGTCATGTTTGATTTTGCAAAACTAATTGAGAAAACTGGAATCCCTAAAGGAGTAGTAAATGTGATTACTGGTTTTGGAGACCCTTGTGGAAAAGCTTTAACTACACATAACTTAGTAGAAAAAATTGCTTTTACTGGTGGGCCAGAAACGGCAAGACATATCATTAAAAATTCAGCTGAAAATTTATCAGAAGTAAGTTTAGAACTTGGAGGGAAAAGTCCAGTTGCAGTATTCGATGATGCTAATCAAGAAAATGCTATCAATGGAATTACCGCAGGTATATTTGGTGCGAGTGGTCAAAGCTGTATTGCGGGTTCAAGACTTTATATTCAAAAAGGAATTTATGATGAGTTTTTAGAAAAATTAGTTACTCGAACTAAAAAAATCAAAATTGGGACTCCTATGGATCCTTTAACTGAAATGGGTCCGCTAAGTAGCTTTAAACAACTTGAAATTATTGAAAAAAATATAAAAGAGACTATCGAACAAGGTGGAAAAATTAGATGTGGAGGTAAAAGAGATTCATTTTCTAATAAAGGTTTTTATTTTCCTCCAACAATTATTGAGTGTGATAATCACAACCTTCCAGCTGCAGAAAATGAATTATTTGGTCCTGTTTTGTCTGTAATGAAGTTTGAAAATGAAGAAGAAGTAATTAATAAAATGAATGATAATCAATATGGTTTATCTTCTGGAGTTTACACCAGTAATTTATCTAGAGGCATGAGAGTTTCAAAAGCAATCAGAGCTGGTATTACTTTTGTTAATACTTATAGATTAATTTCTCCATCAGCTCCCTTTGGAGGAATTAAAGACAGTGGTTATGGCAAAGAAGCTGGCATTGACTCTATAAAAGACTACACAAGGGTTAAGACTACCTGGTTCTATACATCAGATGAACCCACTTTAGATCCTTTTTCAATTAGATAACCAATGACAACTAAACATTATTTTTTGGTTTTAATAATAATGGCTATTTTTGGTAGCGCTTATCCTGTTGGTAAACTTATATTGAATACTTCTTTGCCGCCTATGTTAATGGCATCAATTAGAATGGGAATTGTTTTTTTATGCTTAATCCCTCTGTGGAAATTTAAAATACCAGATAAGAAATATTTTATTCCATTAATAGGTTTTTCATTTTCTATGGGTGTAGGAGTTTTTACATTTATGAATTTAGCTCTTCAAAAAGCTACAGTTGTATC
>LIBV01000025.1 GCA_001438335.1 Pelagibacteraceae bacterium BACL5 MAG-120820-bin39 | reverse complement strand
TATTATTTAAAAAATTAGACAATTTACAATTTACAATATCTATTCCAGGACTAATTATTATTGCATCAAAATAAAAATTATCAATTTGTTTAAATTTAATTTGTTTTTTTTTTATATCATAGAATTTAGGATTAATTATATGATCATCATATACAAATACTTCATTATTTTGTTTTAAAAAATTAAATGCAGATACACCACTTTTTCCTAATCCATAAATTAATATTTTTTTATTAAAAAAAAATTGTTTAATGTTATTCATTATCTTAATTTCAATGTGGCTAGGCCAATCATAGCTAAAATAATTGAAATGATCCAAAATCTGATCACGACTGTTGACTCTGGCCAACCTTTTTTTTCAAAATGATGGTGTATAGGAGCCATTTTAAAAACTCTTTTACCTGTCATTTTATACGAAATAACTTGAACCATTACTGATACCGCTTCTAAAACAAATAAACCTCCAGTTATGGCTAATACTATTTCATGTTTAGTTATTATCCCTACTGCTCCTAATGATCCTCCCAAAGATAAAGATCCTGTATCTCCCATAAATATTTTTGCTGGTGGAGCATTAAACCATAAAAAACCAAGACAAGAACCAATCACCGCTCCACAAAAAATTGAAATTTCTCCAGTTCCTTCAATATAGGGAATTTGTAAATAATCTGAGAAAACAATATTACCAGTCACATAACTTATAAATGCAAAACAGGCTGCAACAAGTATTACGGGAACAGTAGCTAAACCATCTAAACCATCTGTTAAATTTACCGCATTTGATGATCCAACAATTACAAAAACACCAAATGGTATAAAAAACCAACCTAGATTAATTATTAAATTTTTAAAAAATGGAAAATATAAATTGGATATTTCTGAATAATCTGAAAAATATGTAAGAGCACTTATTCCAATAATAGATAAAATTATTTGTATTAATAATTTTAACTTTGATGAGATACCAGAAGAATTATTAAATTTAATTTTTATATAATCGTCATACGCCCCTAGAACTCCAAAAGTTAAAGCTATATATATACAAAATATTAAATATATATTTTTTAAATCACCCCATAAAATTACAGCTGCAAGCAAACCAAATAAAATAATTACACCTCCCATAGTTGGTGTACCAATTTTTTTTATAATATGATCAGAAGGACCATCACTTCTTATTGGATTTAAAATTTTTCTAGTAGAAAAATATTTAATAAAAGGGCTACCTATTACAAGTACAATAAAAAGAGAAGTAAACACTGAAAGCCCAGTTCTAAATGTTATATATTTAAATACATTTAAAAAACTGAAATATTCTACAAAATTTAATAAAAAATTATATAACACCTATTCTCTTTCTTTTTATTTCATTGGTAATTGTGTTTAAACCAGTTGAATTAGAACCTTTGATCATAAGATAATCATTATTATTTAAATCATTTTTTATCAAATTAAATATATCTATTTTATTTTTTAATATAAGACCTCTTTTACTTTTTGAAATTTTATCATAAGTAAACAAAATGTCCTTGCCTATTACATGAACTTTATCAATGGATGTATTCTTAATTTTAGTGCTTACATCTTGATGTAATTTTTTAGAATATTTTCCAAGTTCAAGCATATCACCTAAAATTAAA
The DNA here is from genome assembly GCA_001438335.1 of Pelagibacteraceae bacterium BACL5 MAG-120820-bin39. GTDB lineage: Bacteria > Pseudomonadota > Alphaproteobacteria > Pelagibacterales > Pelagibacteraceae > Pelagibacter. Next base: position 10,305 of record LIBV01000025.1, on the reverse strand, counting down.
TGTTTTGAATTAATATTATTTTTAATTTTATCAAAATTTTGAATTGCAGATTCTAATGATAATGGATTTGAGTTATAACTTTCATCAATTAAATTAATAATTTTATTAAAAACTTTTACTTTAGAAATATCACCTCGACCTTTAGGACTTTCTAAATCTAAAAATAAATTTTTATTTAATTTTAAAATATTTAAATAAAGATTTAGCAAAGCTATAAGAGCTAATAAATTTAAAATATAATTTTTATTGTCATTTGATATGTAAAAAAAAGTTCTTTTATTTTTAATTTTTATAAAAAGTTTATATTTTTTATTTAATTTTGATATTTTAAGAAATTTAATATTTGCATGTTTATTTTTAATAGCAAATGATATTATATTTAAATTATTTGTGATTGCTAATTTTTTATGAAAAATAAAGAATTTATCATCAGCATTCAAGATTATTGTTCCATTTTTTTTTATATTATTTATTATTTCACCTTTAGCTTCAGCTATACCTTTCAAATTTTTAAAATTTTTAGCGTGAGCAAAATTTATGTTAGTAATAATTCCAACATCAGGCTGTATAATTTTAGATAATTGATCTATCTCACCTTTTTTATCCATACCAATTTCAAAAATTCCAAATTTGTCATTTTGGTTTAAATTTAATAAACTTAATGGTACTCCATATTTATTATTAAATGATTTTGGAGAGTAATAAACCTTGTAAAATTTTTTAAGCGTTCTACCAACAAACTCTTTTAAAGTTGTTTTTCCACAACTTCCAGTAATTGCTATAATTTGACTATTAATATTTTTTCTAAATAATTGAGAACAAAGTGTTAAAAAACTCAATGTATCGTTTACTTTAATCTGTTTTTGTAAATTAAATCTTTTGTTTATTTTATGAGTTACAACTAATGAGGCTTTTTTTTTTAATGCTTCACCTATAAAATCATAGCCATCATTGTATTTTCCTTTAATTGCAAAAAAAATATCGTTTTTTTTTAATTCTTTTGAATTAATACAAATATTTTTTAAAATAAAATCCCTTAAATTAATTTTATTTTTAGAGAGATCTTTAATTAAATTTAATTTTAAGTTTGTTGATAAAATATTATTTTTAATTTTTATAGATTTTAAAATTTCTTCTTTATCTGAAAAAAATATATTCTTATTTCCAAATTCTTGAGTTTTTTCATGTCCTTTTCCAGCAACTAGAAGGATTTGTCCTGTTTCTAATTGTTCAATTGCTTTATTGATAGCTGACTTTCTATCTGAGATTTCTTCAAATTTAGCTTTTAATATCCCTTTTTTTATATCTTCACGTATTTTATTAGGATTTTCATTTCTAGGGTTGTCATCAGTTAAATAAATTTTATCACAATGACTTGCCACTATTTTACCCATTTTAGCTCTCTTTTTCTTATCTCTATTACCTCCACATCCAAACACAATTGAAATAGGAGTTTTGGGAAATTGTTCTTTGAGATTATTCAAAGTTGTTAATAAAGCCCCTGGTGTATGAGCATAATCTAATATTATTTTTGAATTATTTTTTATATGTCCTATTTTTTCCAATCTACCTTCAATTGGTCTAATTTTTTCCATTACCTTAATAATATCTTTAATTTTTAAGCCACATTTTACTGCTGCTAAAATTGTCATTAAAATATTTTTAACTTGAATTTTTCCAATAAGATTTAATTTAAATTTATAAAATTTATTTTTATATTTAATAATTAAGTTTTGATTTTCATTTTCAAAATGATGTGAAATTAATTGCAAATCAGATTTATTAGATGAAATAGAATTAAGTTTTAGAATATTTTTAGTAGATATTTCACTTATTTTTTTAAATTGTGGAATCTCTTTATCAGTTATTACACTTCCATTTTTTTTAATCAATTCTTTAAATAAATATAGCTTAGCATCTAAATAATTTTTTAAATTTTTATGATAATCTAAATGATCATGTGATAAATTTGTAAATATACCAATATCAAAAAGTAATCCATCTAATCTATTTTGTTTTAAGCCATGACTTGATGCTTCTAAAATTATATAATCTATTTTATTTTTTTTTAATATTTTAAGATATTTACTTAAAGATAATGGATCAATTGTTGTATTTTTCAACTCCAGATTAAACTTTTTAGATTTAATGCCAAGAGTGCCAATAGTTGCAACTTTTTTTTTATTTAATTTTAAAATTTGATAAAAAAAATTAGCTATAGAAGATTTTCCATTTGTTCCAGTAACAGCAACTAATTTTTTAAATTTATTATCAGAAATCTTAAAAGCGAATTCTGCGAATAACTTTCTTACATTATTTGATTTGATGTATAAAATATTTTTTTTAATTTCAGTTTTACAATTTTCTGAAATAATAATTCTTGCACCATTCTTTATAGCATTACTAATAAACTTGTTTCCATCAAACAAATTACCTTTTATTGCAAAAAAAATATTCCCATGTTTTATTTTGTTACTATCTGCAGAAATTCCAGAAAAAGAATATCTTAAATATTTTTGGTTGATATTTCTTATATAATTGCCGATGAGCATATGCTAATCAACTTCTATATATTTTGTGGCTAAAATAGGCCCAATTTTATCAATTATTTGGCCAACTATTTCAACTGATGTCCATCCTGCCGTATTAAATGGTGTACCTTTATATTTTCCTGATCCATCTCTGTAAGTATAAATATAATCTTTATTTGTTTTAGGTTCATCCAACATTACTACTAATGTAAATTTTGGATTTGATATTGGAAAAATAGAGGCAAATGTATTAATTTTTTTGTTAGAATAATTTCCATTAATTATTTTTTGTGCTGTGCCTGTTTTGCCTCCTACCTCGTAGCCATTCACATTTGCTAATGAAGCTGTGCCTTCTTTGGTAGTTACAATTTTTCTTAGGATATTATTAATTTTAAATGAAACCTCTTGATCTAAAATTCTTTTTTTTATTTCAGTTTTATCTTTTTTTATCAAAGTTGGATGTATTTCATATCCTCCATTTGAAACTATTGAATATGCTTTTGCTAGTTGAATAGGTGTAGTTGTTATGCCATGACCAAAAGATGCTGTTGCAAGTTTACATTTTCCCCATCTTAGCTTTAGTGGAACTCCCATTTCTTCAATATCAAAGTTCATTTGACTCATAAGATCGAATTTATTCATATATTCCATAAACTTTTCTAATCCTAATTTTTGACCTATACGTACAGACCCAATATTTCCTGATCTAATAAGAATTTCCTCTGCGGTTAAATTTGAGGGTATTTTTAAATCATATTCACTAATAGTATTTCCACCACAACGAATACTTTTTTCTAAATCTACAAATTCTGTATTAGTTTCCACAATTTTTTCATTTAGTGCAGCAGCTAAAGTGAAAGTTTTAAAAACTGAACCAAGTTCGTATACTCCTTTCGTGGCTCTGTTAATAAAATTAATATCTTCTATTTTTTGTCTTTGATTTAAATCAAAGTCTGGCAAAGAAACCAAAGATAAGATTTCTCCATTATTGACATTCATCAATATTGCGGCACTACCATTAGCGTCAAATATATTGTTAAATTTAATTAATTCTTTTCTAATTAAATATTGAATGTCTTCATCTACAGTAAGCTGAATAGGCTTATTGGTTTCTTTTAATTTTCTATCTAATGTTTTTTCTAACCCTGAAATTCCAATATTATCATCATCTATTTGACCAACGATATGACTAAACAAATTTTTTTGTGGATAAAGTCTTGTTAATTTTTCTTCAGGCTTAATAGACTTATCGCCTAATTTCATTATTCTTTCATAACTTTCTTCTGAAATTTTTTTCTCAAACCAAAAAAACTTATTTTTTTTTATAAGTTTTTCAATTTCATTGAAATTTTTATTTGGAAAAATTAGCTTTAAATTAACTAATAATTTTTTTTGATCTATAATTTCTACCGGGTTTATTCCAATGTCTATAGAGCTTACTGTCTTTGCCAGATATCGCCCATTTCTATCAGTTATATCAGCTCTATATAATTCTTTTACAAATTTATCCTTTAAATTTTGGTCAAAATTTGAAGTCTTTCTGCTGCCTAAATGAACTAAGTGAATTATATAAATTAAAGAAATTAAAAAAAAAATAAAAAATATAAATGAAATTCTATTAAAATTTATATTCAAATTTGATTTTTTTTTTTCATAGCTAAAATCATTTTTATAATCTTCCAAAACAATTCTAGATTTATTTTCTCTCATTTTTATTTGGTTATCTCTAGGTCTTTAATTAAAATTTTATTATCTTTTTTGATAAGCATCTTAATTTCTTTTATATTTTTTTGATTTAATTCATTATCAAAATATAACGACTGATATTCTAATAACCTTTCAGATGAACTTAAATAATTATGCTCTAATAAAACATCATTATAATTTAAATTTAATACTCTTAAATTTTCTTCAACAAAAAAAGTTTCATCCTCAATTTTTTTGGTCGAATTTTTAATTATTGATGTAGAAATAATTAAAAAAAAAATAATAAACAATAACCAAAATTTCTTCACAGCTGATTTCCAATATTTTCTATTTCTATTAAATTTTGAAATTTATCAATTATATCTGTCTCAAAATCATAAAAATTAGCTTTTTTAATTGCATATCTTAGCTTTGCAGATCGTGAAGATAAATTTTCAGTCAATTCTTTTTTTGACGCTATTATAGGTTTTTTTTGCGATAGTTTTAACAAAGTATCTGGCTGCTCTACAGAAGGCATGTATCTTGAAATACTTTTATTTTCAGAAAGACTTTTAAAAAAGTATTTAACTATTTTGTCTTCAAGAGAATGAAAGGTAACCACGGCTATCACTCCATCTTTTTTTAAGACTTTTAGAGCATTAATTAATCCATAGATTAATTCACTAATTTCTTTATTAACAAAAATTCTGAGTGCTTGAAAAACTTTTGTTGCACTATGAATTTTATAATTTTTAAAACTTTTAGATTTTTCAATTATTTTTACTAAAAGTTGTGTGTCAATTTTTTGTTTTATTCTTTCTTTAACTATATTTCTTGCAATTTTTTTACTTTCTTTTTCTTCTCCAAAAAATTTAAATATTTTTTCTAATTCTTTTTCACTTAACTTATTAATAACATCCTCAGCAGAAAAATTATTTAGACCCATTTTCATGTTTAATTCACCATGACTGTCAAAGGATAATCCTTTCTTTGGATCCTTAATTTGAATGTATGAATAACCTAAATCAAATACCACTCCTTTAATATCTTCATTCTTAATTTTAAGATTATTAAGTTGGCTGAATTTTAAATTTTTAAATAAAAATCTTTCTTCAAACTTTAAAAAAAGTTCATTGGCTTTATTTTGAGTCTCAATATCTCTATCAAGAGCAATTACTTTAGTATTATTATATTCTAAAATTTTTTTTGAATATCCACCATTTCCAAAAGTGCAGTCAATAAATGTGCCACCATATTGAGGGGTAATAATGCTAATTAATTCATTTAGCAGTACCGGATAATGTTTTTGAGTATCCGATACTATGGTGGCTTCCATTTATTTTTTTGAAGACCATTAATTTTTTTGTCTTCTTAAAAAAGCAGGTATTTCTAGATCATCATCATCTTCTTCTTGGTCTTCATTTGATGACAATAAATTTGAACTGATGTCTTCTGAAGATGAATTAAATAAATCTGGACCTTCTGAGTCTACACCAAATTCTTTCAAATCATTTGAAATGTCCTCTTTAACAGTAGATTGTTCAACCGCTTCTTCTGTAAAAGATTTTTCAGATGCATTAATTAAACTATCTTCAACAACACTTTGTGTTTCTATATGAGAATCGTTTAACATCTGGTTATTAACGCTTGTATGATTTTCGGTTTGTGCCAAATGCTCATTAGCAATTTCATTTTCTAGTTTTAAAGCATTTGCCCCATGAGAAATTGGATTTGAAGATGCATTATTAAAACTAAATGATGCGGTAGAACTCATGTGTGAGAAATCAGAGTAACCTGGATTTCTATTTTGTATTCTATGAACCATATTAATTACAGATTTTGTCTCAGGTTGTCTGCCATCAAGAGAGGTCGCAACAATTGATACTCTCATTTTTCCATCGAGTTCCGCGTCAGTAATAGCTCCAATAATTAACTCTGCATCTGGGTCTACTTCTGCTCTTACTTTATTTACAGCTTCGTCTACTTCAAAAAGTTTTAGATCTTTACCTCCGGTAATATTAACCAATAAACCTTTGGCACCTTTCAAAGTATAATCATCTATCAATGGATTGCTCACTGCCATTTCTGCAGCTTTTAGCGCTCTACCTTCGCCTTCAGCTTCGCCAGTTCCCATCATAGCTTTGCCCATTGAAGCCATTACTGTCTCAACATCAGCAAAATCTAAATTAATTAAACCAGGTCTTACCATTAAATCTGTAATACTTTGAACACCTTGCATCAAAACATTATTTGAAAGATTAAAAGACTCCTCAAAAGTTGTTTGTTCGTTTGCAATTTTAAATAAGTTTTGATTTGGAATTACAATAATTGTGTCAACATGTTTTCTTAATTCTTCTAAACCTTGTTGAGCTCTTCTCATTCTTGATGGTCCTTCATATAAAAAAGGAAGAGTTATAACTCCGACTGTTAAAATATTTAATTCTTTTGCAGCTCTTGCTATTACATGTGCTGCTCCTGTTCCAGTGCCACCACCCATTCCAGCAGCAATAAAAACCATATTTGCACCTTGTAAGGTGTTAATAATTTCATTTAAAGACTCATCAGCAGCAGCTTGCCCGATATCGTGTTTTGCTCCCGCACCTAATCCTTTGGTCAAATTTAAACCAATTTGAATTCTAGTTTTAGCTTTACTTAACTTTAAATCTTGTGCATCAGTATTTACTGCAATAAATTCTACCCCTTGAAGATTATTCTCAATCATTTCATTAATTGCATTTCCGCCTGCTCCTCCAACTCCTAAAACTAGAAGTCTTGGCTGTAGCTCTTTTATTTCTGGTGCTTTAAAGTTAATTGTCATCTGTTATTTCCCCTCTGTGTTGTTAAAATGTTTTTCCCATTTAAGGTTTGCACGATTTAGATTTGCTTTTTTTCTTGCCTGGACCTTAAATTTTTCAAAATTTGCTGGTTCCCATATTTGAAATGTTTGACCTTGACCAACAAACAACATGCTATTTTTTATTTTTGCATGATTTAATAATTTTGATGATAATGTTATTCTTCCTTCACTATCAAATTGCAAATTACTGCTTTCAGATAAAATTGAAGTTGCAAAATAGTCTCTTTTTTCCTCAAATGGATTTAAGGAATCAATAGCAGATGAAATTTTTTCGATTCTATCTTGAGAACAAGCTTCTATTGATAAATTGTTAAAGGAAGGATAGCAGATTATACCATTGTAACCTAGGTTAGATAAATAGGATCTAAAACTAGCAGGCACAGAGACTCTCCCTTTTTTGTCTAATTTGTTTTCGTAAGTTGATAAAAACATAGTTAATTAATATAAATAATTCCATAATTTGGGAATATTTGGGAATATATGGGTAATTTAACATATAGTCAAATAATGAATTTATGAAAATTTCATTCTAAAACTCCACACAAATAGTGGCTTTTAAAATGACATAGTAAAAATCTTTGAATGATATCAATCTCTATATCAATTATTAAAGAATTTTGAGCTATATCAATTTTTATAGTGAAATATTAAAAATTTATTTTGCCAGATAAAATATAAGCCGGGTTCTGTCATTTAAATCTATCATTTGTCTAGACTTAAGATCACTCTTAAGCTCAAGCAACTAACCCTGATGACGAGCCAAGGATGGCTTTTAGTTTTTCAACAATGTCATCTCTACTTAGTCTTGCTCCCAGTGGGGTTTTCCAGCGTTCACTGTTACCAGTAGAACCGGTGTGCTCTTACCACACCTTTTCACCCTTGCCATGTTATGGCGGTTTATTTTCTGTGGCACTATCCCTAGGGTTTCCCCCGCCAGGCATTACCTGGCACTGTATCCTTGCGGAGCCCGGACTTTCCTCTTTAAAAAAAATTAAAGCGATAAATCATTTATCTGGCAATTTAAATTTATTACTTAAACAAATTTTTTCAAGAAAAATTATTTCAATTTTTTGTAAGGTTTTTACTGATTATCAGACATTCTTTATCAATAATTCCATTTATTAACTCAGGTCTAAATCGTCTTTGAAATGCAGTTGTAAGTATTTTTGTATGTCTATTTTGTTTTTTTTCTAAATTTTTTGGGTAACCAATATTAAATAAATTTTTTATAAAAACATATTTTTCTGATTCGGATAATTTTTGATTTCTCATTTTTTTAATTTTTTTTTTATTTAAATTATGCCAATATCCAATTTTTCTTTTTGATAAATATTGCCATGGAAATTTTTCTCCTGGATCTTTTTTTCTATCGGGAGATATATCTGAATGACCTAAAATAAATTTAGATTTAATTTTATATTTTTTTATTAAAAAATTACTTAATTTTAAAATCGAATGGATTTGTTTATTTGTAAATTTATCATATTTATTATCATGCCCAGGATTACTAATTTCAATTCCAATTGAATATCTATTTAAGGACTTATAATTTTTCCATCTTGAAATTCCAGCATGCCAAGCTGTGTAGAGGTCTGGTACTAAAGTTAGAATTTCTCCATTTTTTTTAATAAAATAATGACTGCTAACTTTTGAATCCTTATTAATTAATTTATTAATTGCATCTATTTCCTTTTTCATTCCTGTGTAATGAAAAACAATAAATTTTATATCTTCTTTTTTTCTTTTTTTTAGATCAAAATTAAATGAGTAATTTAAAGTTGTATTAATTTTTTCTTTCATTATGCTAAGATTTAGGCATTATATAACCACTTTGTAGTCATTTTTTAAAATTAAAAATATTTAAATAACTATAAATATATAATATATAATTGGACATGGTCAGATATTTAATAATTACTGTATTCTCTGTTTTTTTATTTTCGTCAGTTGCGAATGCAGGATCTGATGGAGAAATAGAGTTAACAAAAAGCCAGCCTGAAGAAATTAAAGATTGTTTTGAACCTTTAAATAGAGCTACTTTTTCTTTTAACCAGGGGTTGGATAAGGCAATAGTTAAACCAATTGCAAAAGGTTATAGAAAATTACCAGATCCGGTACAAAAAGGTACAAGTAACGCTCTAAAAAATTTGTCAAATCTAATAACAATTCCTAATAATGTTTTGCAGGGTGATATTAAATTAGCATTCATAAACACTGCTCGATTAGCTGTAAATACTACAGTAGGATTATTGGGAACGATAGATGTTGCTAATAAAATAGGTTTTCCAAAGTATGAAAAAGAAGATTATGGTCAAACCTTGGGTGTTTGGGGTTTTGGCCCTGGTTGTTATTTAGTACTTCCAGTTTTAGGACCTTCTACACTTAGAGATACCACTGGTTCTTTTGCAAACGTGCTTGGAGGGGATCCTTGGTATAACGTATCATTACATGGTAACAATGAGTTTTTAAGTGAAGAATTATTCTTAGCTACAAAAGCATTAAGTGGTATTGATTTTAGAGCAAATAATATAGATTCATTTGATAACCTTGAAAAAAATTCCTTAGATTTTTATGCCTCTGTAAGAAGTTTATATATACAGGATAGAGAAAATAAAATTAGCAATAACCAAAGAGGAAATATTGAAGTTATTTATAAAGATGAAGAAGATTGGGAAGAAATAGAAAGCAAATAATAAAAAGTTAATTCTATGAATTTTAAAAAAATTTTTATTATTTTGTTATTGTTTAATTTAAGCTGTGCTAATTCTTTTTCTATTGAGCCCGATGTATTTGTTCAGTCTACTGTGAATAGAGCTTCGGCTGTCCTGTCTAAAAATTTATCTAAAACACAAAAAATTAATGAACTTAAAATAATCGCTGAAGAAACTGTAGATATAGAGGGTATAGGATTTTATACTATTGGCAACTATCGAAAAGATATGACTGAAAATGAATTAAGCAAATATGCTGAATTATTTGAGCAATATTTTTTAAAGAGTTTTTCAAGTAGACTTGCTGAATACACAAATCCAGAAATTAGTGTTAACTCAAAAGAGGTACTTAGTGAAAACTACACTATAGTAAATAGTGTTTTAAAGGGAACATCAGATCGACCAGAAGTAAAGATTGATTGGAGAATTTATACTAAAAACCCAGATAGTCCTTTAATTAGAGATTTAATAATTGAAGGCTTAAGTTTAGCTAGAACACAAAAAGAAGAATTTGCATCAA